>JANLWZ010000383.1:0-5870 GCA_031364865.1 Elusimicrobiota bacterium | reverse complement strand
ACCGGCGCATCCCGCCCGGTTTTGTAACGGAGGTGCTGTTTGTAATTGGGGTTGGGCATAAAGCGCACGTCCCAGACGAGGTCCGCATCCACCGGCAGCCCGTGTTTGTAGCCGAACGACACGAGGCTGACCTGAATATCCGGTCGCGCGCTCCGGCGATTATCAAAAAGATCGAGAATCCGCTGCTTGAGTTCCGCCAGCGTCAAATCGGTGGTGTCGATGATCTTATCGGCGAGTTCTTTGATCTTCAGCAGCTGCTTCCGCTCTTCGCGGATGCCGGCGGAGACGCTCTTGCCGAGAGGATGCCTTCGGCGAGTCTCGGAGAAGCGCCTGAAGAGCGCTTTATCCTCGGCATCCAGAAACACAATGCGGCAGTCGACGCCCTGGCGCTTGAGTTTCGCCATCGTCTGTAAAAAGTTGTGCAGAAAGCCGCCTTCACGCACGTCAATCCCCAGCGCTACGCGCTGCAAACGGCGGCCGGATTCGGAGCAGAGCCGCGCCATTTTCGGCAGGAGGGCAAGCGGGAGGTTGTCCACGCAGAAAAAGCCCATGTCCTCAAAACAATTGATGGTTTGAGATTTCCCCGCGCCGGACATGCCGGTGACAATCCAGAAGAGAACGTGTTCTTTTTTCATTTTTCGGTTTTGGCTTTCATCTTCTTTGTTTCCGCCGCACGTTTCGCCATGAGAGAGATCAGCTTCTGATTAAATTCTTTCGCGGTAAATTCGCCGCGGTATTTGAGGCGCTCGTTCAGCGTCGCCACTTCCACCAGGACGGCGAGATTGCGTCCTTGGCGCACCGGCATCACAATCTCCGGCACGCGGACGCTCAAGATCGAGGTCGTACGTTCGGACAAGCCAACGCGATCGTATTCCACGGTCTGCTTCCACTCTTCCAGCCGGATGACCAGCTCGATACGCGTTTTATCGAGAACACTGCCGACGCCCATGATCTTCTGGACATCGATGATGCCAACGCCGCGCAGCTCCATGTGGTAGCGGATGAGTTCGGCGCCTGTGCCCCAGAGCACACCGCCCAGGCGATGCTTCACCTCGACCACGTCATCGGCCACAAGCATGTGACCGCGTTTGAGAAGTTCAAGCGCGCATTCCGATTTGCCGATACCGGAATCCCCCACCAGCAGCACCCCCAGTCCGTAGACATTCATGAGCACACCGTGGATGGTCGTCGTCGGCGCAAGTTTTTCTTCCATGTACACCGTGAGCTCGCCGATCAAATGGGCGGTGGTGATGGCTGTCCTGAGCAACGGCACATCCAGTTCGTTGGCTGTCTCGATGATCTCTTTGTGCGGTTTAATGCCTCGCGTGATGACCACGCAGGGAAGCTTTTTGTCGAAGGAGAAGACTTTATTAATCGCCTCTTTGCGCTTCGCGGATGAAAAGGTTGACAGGTAGGTATGTTCTCCCAGCCCCATGATCTGAACGCGTTCGGAAGGAAAATAGTCCAGATAGCCGGACAAAGCGAGACCCGGGCGATTAATCTCGGACACCGTGATCTCACGGCGTACACCTTTCGAGCCCCCCAGGAGGGAAAGCTGAAGTTCATTGTCCTTTTCTCGGAGCAGATCAGCGACGAGGAGAGACTTCATTTATAACTGGTCCTCCTCGCGGATGAGCTTCATAATGTCGGGCACGGTACGAGCCTCGCGCAGAGACTGCCGGAAGAATTTATCTTTGAGCAGCCGCGAAATTCGCGCGAGCGCCTTGAGATGCATCGCGGCAGCGTCGGGAGGCGCTACGAGCACGAAGATTATGTTGACCGGCTCTCCGTCCAGCGCGTCAAACTGCACACCACGGCGCGAGAGACCAAAAGCGGCGACCACTTGCGATGCTTGGTCGGACTTGGCGTGCGGAATGGCGATCCCCTGGCCAATGCCCGTAGAACCAAGCTTTTCACGCTCCATCAGGACATTCACGGTCGTGGCAGCGTCCTTGACCTTTCCTTCTTTCTTGAGCACGGCAATTAACTCTTCAAGGGCGGCGCGCTTGCTGCTCGCAGCAAGTTCTGGAACCACGGCGCTCGCGCTTAGAAAATCCAGAATCTTCAGTTTCTCATCTTGATTGGCTTGCATAACTTCCCTCCTGGGAGCGGATCATGAAATCGACTCGACGACGCCAAACGTCTTATCGGGTTTGCGGTACAAAACGGTGACACGGCGATTGTCTCGGTTCAAAAAGATCCAGTGCGCGCTGGCGGACTCCTCCATCGCCTGAATCGCTTCCTGCAGCGTCTGAGCTTCGAGCTTCAGCACGCGCGTGCTGGAAATCCGTGAATCGACGGGCTCCGGCGCGACCAGCGTCGCTGTTTCTTGCCAGGAGCGGGAGCGTGCCGATCGCCGGGGATTGATCGCCCTTTGTTCATGGTGGCGTTCTTTATACCGGCGCAGCTGCTCATCGAGATTGTCGGAAGTAAGATCGATCGCCGCGTAGAGATCCAGGGACTCCTCTTTCGCGGCGAACGTATGTCCGGGGGAATGCAGGATGATTTCGGCTGTATGCCGTTGTTTGGTGACGTCCAGTACGACCTGCGCCCAGATGAGGTGGTCGTTGAATTTTTTGGCCTTCTCCAGTTTCTTTTCCACGTACTCTTTGAGGGGACTTGTCAGTTTCAAATGTCTGGCTGTAATGTTGACTTGCATAGCTCGCCTCCTAAAGACTGAATTTTTCGCCGAGGTAATATTTCCTGGCGTCCGGATGCGACAAAATTTCCTGAGCACTGCCTTCGACCCTCACCTGGCCTTCGTAAAGAATGTAGGCGCGGTCGACAATCTCCAGCGTCTCACGGACATTGTGATCCGTGATCAGTACACCGATACCGCGTGATTTGAGACCCACCACGACGCTTTGCAGGTCCGCGACAGCCAGCGGATCAATGCCGACGAACGGCTCGTCCAGCAGCAGATATTTCGGATCCGTGACCAAGGCTCTGGCCACTTCACAGCGGCGCTTTTCACCACCGGAGAGCGTCTGCGCCATCTGATGTCTCAGCTTCTCAAGGCCGAGTTCGGAAAGCAACCCGTTAATTTTCGCCGTTTTGTCCTGACCGGGAAGATCGCGCATCTGCAGTACTGCCGCTAAATTCTCTTCGACCGTCATGCGTCGAAAAATAGAGGGCTCCTGCGCCAGGTATCCGATACCCAGGCGAGCGCGTTCGTACATCGGCTTACGCGTGACGTCTTGATCATGCAGAAGGATCGAGCCCGCATCGGGCCTGACCAACCCCATGACCATCTGGAAGCACGTTGTTTTTCCCGCACCGTTGGGTCCCAGTAGCCCTACGACTTCCCCTGGGTGCACACATAATTCAACGCCGCGAACGACTTTTCGCCTCCCGTACGACTTTTCAAGCCCCTTCGCTACAAGATTCATGAGGCACCTGGTATGACGTGGCCGCGGACATTGCCGATCAAACGAGCCTTGCCGGGCGTCTTCGTATACATCCATCCGCGGTCGCCGATAAAGTGAGCCTCGTCCTTCAACCCTTTCAGAAAAACAGCGACCGGCTTCTTCCCCCAAAGCTCGACCGTTTCCAAATTTGGCGCGTAGAGCGCTTCTTCGCTTTCCACGCGCACCTTTTCTTTCTTGGGAGATAGCCAAGTGCCGACCACGTGTCCTGAAGCCTTCACCAGGCCATCGGATTTTGTTCGCGTCATTTTGTCTGACCGCACTTCGTAAGGCGGCTGCGTGAGGACCACATGCCCACGGAAGGTGGTCAGCTCGCCGTTGTTCTGAAGCTCAAGCTCATCGCTCGTAATCGTCGCCGGCTCATCCGCCGCGTGCAGTGTAGCGGCCAGAACGAAACAGAGCAGTGGAAGAGCGTAAAGCTTCATGACTTCATGCCTTTTTTGAAGCGCACTTTCTGCTTTCCGATTTTCACACGAGCGAGCTCCGGATCTGTCACCAGGCCAATACCTTCTGTGATGGAGTCCGGTTTTTCCAGCCGCACCGGATCCTTTGAACGGATTTCGCGAGTCTTGGGGTCATAGTGCATACGTTCGGTCGTCAGCGTGGCGGAGTCGGCACTGACGACCTTCACGCCACCCCAGGCTTCGACTTCATGGGTCTCGGTAAAGACTTTGCCGGAAGGAGCGCTGAGCTCTGAGGTCCTGCGTCCCTCTTTATAAAAATGGAGTATGGGCTGATCCACGTCAGCGTATTTCTGTTCATCGTACACGCGTGCTTCGATGGATTTCAGGGTCATCGTCTTCACTGTTTTTTGAACATCATTCATCTCAAAGTCTTTCAAGATCTGCGACGGCATGGGGACGGCGCCGGGGCTGGCTGCCGCTTTGGGTTCCGGTTTCCGGCAACCCGATATCGGCAGCACCGCTGCCAAAGCCAGAATCGCCCAGGGTATGCCTCTCAAAGAATTCCTTCCGAAAGAAGATCCCTTTCATCCAGCACACCGATCGGTTTGCCCCTGGCATCCACGACAGGCATATTGTCGCAGCGATAGCGGCGCAGGAGTTCCGCCGCCTCACCCAGTCTGATATCGGGAGACACCACATGGGGCTTGGCCGTCATCACGGTCTCGACGCGCTGCTTGAGAATCAGCGGTTCGCGCGGCGCAAGCCTGCGGAAATCGCCATCTGTAAAGTAACCGGTAAGACGTCCGCGACGGTCCACCACACACGTCGCACCCAGCCGCGTGCGCGTCATCACGTCCAGCGCCTGACGCACCGATTGATCCTGACGCACGATGGGAGTTTCCCGTCCCTTATGCATGACATCCTTGACCGTCCATAAAAGTCTTTTGCCGAGAATACCGCCCGGATGCAGACGGGCAAAATCCTCCGCTCGAAACCCGCGCGCGTCCATCACGGCCATCGCCAGTGCGTCCCCTACAGCCAGCATCGTGGTCGTGGACGTCGTGGGCGTCAAATTGTAGTGGCAGGCTTCACGTTTCACGGAGACGGTGAGGGCTACCGTGGAATTCTTGGCAAGCCGGGAATGCGCGCGTCCGGTGATTCCTATCAGCGGAACAGCCATCGCTTTGATGGAAGGGAGCAGACGCTTCAGCTCATCCGTCTCGCCTGAATAAGAAAGCGCGAGAACGAGATCGATGGGCGTGATCATGCCGAGATCGCCATGCATCCCTTCGGAAGGATGGACAAAAATAGAGGGCGTACCGGTAGACGCGAGCGTCGCGGTGATCTTGCGCGCGATGAGTCCGGACTTCCCTACTCCCAAAACAACCACGCGGCCCCGGCACTGCGTGATCAGTCGGACGGCACGCACATAATGCCGGTCCACGACCTGCAGCTGCGCGCGCACGGTGTCCGCCTCAAGACGGATCACGTCTTTGATGCGCTTCATCAGGGCGGTGTCGGAAACTAAGGGTTTATGATTTTTGCTCATGGGTCGCAGTTTTCGGATGCAGCCACGGCGTCACTTCCGGCGGCAGTTCACGCACGTAAGGCTTCAGCAAAGCTTTCACCGTAAAAAAGAAAACGATCACCAGGGCATAAATAATTCCCAGCGTCCGCGCATGCCACTTCCAGGTAGGCTGCCAAAGAGGCGGCAGCTTAAGATTCATCCCGCACTTGCGGCACGTGTTCACGATATCCTTGTTTTCCGTCTGGCATTGCGGACATTTCATGATTTGGCCTCTCGGATAGATTTGGCGACCTTATCTAGGATATGCATGGTCTTCAAGAAAGCAGGGATCGAACTGAGCGCGAGACTATTGGGACCATCGGATCTTGCGCGGTCGGGCTGAGGATGAACCTCCGCAAAAAGCCCGGCGACGCCAAGAGCGACGGAAGCCCGTGCGAGCGGCACGACAAACTCGCGCTGACCGCCCGAGGCACCGTTCATGGCGCCGGGAAGCTGCACGCTGTGCGTCGCGTC
>JANLWZ010000381.1:0-8175 GCA_031364865.1 Elusimicrobiota bacterium | reverse complement strand
TGATCTTGTTCATCACCTCGGCGGCCGTATAGCCCAGCATGCGCTCGGCGCCGACGTTGAAGATCTGAATAACACCTTTTGCATCCGTGGCGATGCTCGAGAAATTGGCGCTGTTGAAGATCGCGCTCTGCAAGGCTCCGGCTTCGAGCAACGCTTCTTCCGCCTGCTTTCGCGCGGTGTTGTCCGTGCCGATCAACAGGTAGCCGATGATTGCGTCCTGCGCGTCGCGCAGCGCGGTGACCGAGACGACTGCCGGAAAGCGGCTGCCGTCCTTACGGATGTAGGTCAGCTCATAAATGTCCTCAATGCCGCGCGTGGCCTTGAACACAAGTGCCTCAAAGCCCGGCGTGATCTGCGTGGAGAGTTCCGCGCTCAGCTCCTTGGCGCGCACGATCAGCTCCTGCGGGTCGGAAATATCGGCCGGCGTGATTTTGTTCATCACATCGGCGGCCTCGTAGCCCAGCATGCGTTCGGCGCCGACGTTAAAGATCTGAATGACGCCCTTGGCATCTGTGGCGATGCTCGAGAAATTGGCGCTGTTGAAGATCGCGTTCTGTAGGGCGTCGGTTTTAATCAAGCTCTCGCGGCGCTGAACCTCGGCCACGCCGGCGGCCGGTGGCTCACATACGGCAGAAGGGAGTTGCTTACGGTCGTCAGGGGCGGGACGGCTCATACTGATTTGACCCCCCGTACGGCATCTGATTACTTCGGAGGAGTCCGGACCTTGCGGTGGAGCGTACTGGGGATCTGATTTTCCGCCACTACTGCCTGGCGGACCTTAGAACGAGGGGTGAGCGGAGAACCAAATGGGCTTGCAGCCGAGGATCGGATTTGTCCCCGCTTCCTAGATTCTTGAGAGCGGGGGCTATCCCGCGGCGCAAGCGTCTAAGAACGCGGGGTGAATCGACGACCTAAATACAAAAAGTTAGCCGAGGATCGGACTTGAACCGACAACATCTCCCTTACGAAGGGAGTGCTCTACCAATTGAGCTACCTCGGCAAAATCTGAAACACCATTTTAACTTGTTTCACGAAAGACCAAAGAAATCGCGGATTTGGCGGCTGAGAGTTTCTTTCGGTGCGATATTCGAAGAGGGTGAAGTATCGTGCCGCTGGGCAGTCGCTGCGGCCAACGCTTCCTGCCGCTTGTGCACGACTTCCGCTAGGCGCTCACTGAGCTCTGGACGTCGGGCCAGAATGACCTGCAGCGCTGGATTATCGATTTCCAGCACTTCAAGCGCCGTCTTGGCTACGATCGTCGCAGCGCGTGGCGCGCCTGTCAGAAAAGACATTTCACCAAACGTGTCCCGCGGTCCAAGCACGGCGATAGGCTGTGCGGCTTCAGGAAACAAGTAAACCTCCGCCTCTCCGCTCACGATGCAGAACACGGAATCCCCGGACGCGCCTTTCTTGACGATGATTTCGCCCGGAGCAAAGAGTTTGCAGCGCGTTGCACGCGACAATTCGTCCATTTCATCCCCTAAAAAGGCGTCCGCGAGATTCCAAATCTTCAATTTCCGCTTGACCGTCTCTTGCAGCTTTTTTCCAGGGTCCGACGTTCTCTGAAGCTGCATCGTGCGCTTAGGATAAGGAATCTCGATGCCTTCGCGGCGGAAGGCGTACCAGACTCGGGTGGAGACGTCGTCCTGGATTTGTGCTCTGCGCGCATAGTCTTCAATCCAGTAAAAAAGCCCATAGATCACAGCGGAGTCCGCGTACTCCATTACGGCGGAGGCTGGAAGAGGCGAAGCCGCGACGCCGGGCGTGGTTGCTGCGCATTGCTTAAGAACTTCTTTGACGCGGGCCGGTGGAACGTCGTAGGAAGCGCCCACTTTCAGAGCCTGTCGATTGGCAGGATTGCCGGAGGTGAAATTCATGAACATATGGGTCTGCAGAGCCGAGTTCGGAATATACACTCGCTGTCCCTCCGCATTTTCAATGACCGTGCGCGCCCAATTGATATCCACGACGCGTCCTTCTTTACCATCGTAAGCGATCCATTCCCCCAGCCGGATCATCTGACCTAAGCCGACGCCGGCGATAAATGTTTTCAGCGTATCCTGCAAAGCAAAGGCAATGGCCGCCGTGGCGATGGTGGGAATCGCCACGAGCGCCAGTGGATTGAAATGCAGGACATAGCGGAGAATCGGCAAGAGCGTCACGACGAAGACGCTTATTTTGATGACGACACGCAACGGCGGAGAAACGTACACCCTTTTCACCTGCATGAGGTAGTACCGAACCAAAAATACATCGATGAACGCCACGGCGCCCAAAGCCGCCGCGATGCAGGTCATAAACAGATAAGCGGACATGGCCGCCGCTGGAAGATATACCGACAACGGCGACGCTTGAAGAAACGCGAGGCCGGCAAAAAGTATGAACGTGCCAATAAAATTCAGCGTGACACCAATAGAAATGGAGAGTTTGCGGCGATAGAGGAAGAAGCGCAGTCCTAAGTAAAGCGGCAGCCCAACCAGGAGAACCACCAGCGCCGCTTTAAGCGCGAGAAAGTACTCGGGAAACTGCTTGAGCTGGAGAATTAAGGAGTTCAACATGCGTCGGTCATTTTACACCAACCTCGGTAGAGTGTAACGGCGAAGTAGGACCGATTGTCTTATGCCACAGGAGGAAACATCAATGAATAAAACACTGTGGATCGTAGGCGTACTAGCGTTGACAGGATGTCAGCCAAAGTCAACGTCGCAAAAAATAGAAGATAAGGCTGAAGATGCTGCTCACGAAACCAAGCAGGGAATGGAACGTGCTGGTGAAAAAGTAAAAGACGCCACCCACTGACATGACCTACTCCAAGAAGAATCAGAAACGGATGTCAAGAACCAGCCGCAGACGCGGTATGCCGGCGAGCGTTGCGCTCGCTCAGGCATGGGCCAACATCAACAAAATATATGGGAGTTTTGCAGAGTATCAAACACCCGTGCGCAAGGGTGCGCGCCGCTCTGCTGCAGGTTCCTGAAGAGGTATCACCGGCGGCGGTCCCATGACCGCATGCCGGTAGATATCGAGAAGTGTTGGGGCCAGCAGCACCACCAGCGGTCCTAGCAGCAGTCCCGCCAAGCCGAAAATACTCAAACCTCCGAATATGGACAACAGCAGCAACGGGAACGGCAGATTCGTCTTTTGCTGGATGATCAAAGGCGCCAATAGATTGTCGATCAGTCCAACGACGATGGCGCCCCAGAAAAAGAGGAAAGCGGCCTTCACGTAGGCCCCCTGCATGGCCAGGAGCAGGGCCGCAGGGCCCCAGACGATCGCAGTGCCGACATACGGTATCACTGTAGTCATCGCTGTGATGCATCCCAAAAACACGGCGCCCGGCAAATGAAGCATCGCATAGCCGATCGTTGCTGTCCCCCCCTGAACGAGAGCGGATAAGAACCAGCCTTTTAGAATCACGTGAAACGATAAGTTGAGCTTGGAAAACAGCTGTTCCTGAAAGCGAGGCTCCAGCGGAAGCCAGTCGCGCATACGTTTGGCGTAATAGGGGCCATCGCGGAATAGAAAGAAAAGGAGCACAAGAAAAAGAAATACCCTGACCATCAGCATCAAGATATTCCCAGCTGCCTGCGCAACAAACCCATCGATTTTTTCCAGCCCTGCATGCATCGAGTCAACAAACCGTCGCTGTACATCGCGAGAAGTGAGGCCCAGAGAGGTGGCAATTTTTGCACGGATGGGCCGGAACCAATTCATTTGATGGGTTAATTTGCCATCCTCAAAGGCTTCAAGGGAATCATTCCATTCACGAACCACAGGACCCAGTGCATGCGATTGGCGCATGGCCGTCCAACAGAACAGAATCAACGGCGCCAGTATGACCAGAAAGACAATAAGAGTACCTAACGCCGCTCGCGTAGAACGTGATCTATTGGGTATCTTCTGTTCCAGCCTTTTATAGTACTTCCGGCATAAAAGATAGGCTCCACAGGAAACCAGGATCACGCCGATAAATGGACCCAGCATCTTCCCCAGCGTCATCAGAGTCAGGACCAATAAAAGAAGTATGAAAAAAGGCTGGGATTTCTGTAGATCGGACGCCCGGGCAGGGCGCTCCCCTAAGATGTAGTTCATAACTGTCAGACACGTACACGATTTGATTGTAACAGTGCGATTTTTTGCTTGTAACCCACACCGTGGGATGTGCCTCTAAGTGGGGGTACGAAGCCAGTTCAAACTCACATACTTGGAGGCGACATGCAAGCACAATTGAGCATCACTCACGAGATCACACATGTTCTGAATAGCCTGATGGAAACTTGTAAAGACAGCGAGCAGGGTTTTCGCACCGCCGCGCATGCCTTTGAAGATTTTCGGATGAAGAATTTGTGTATTGAATTCGCCACGCAGCGGGCCAAGTTTGCCGTTGAACTCCACCACGAAGCTACCACCCTGAACAGCAATCCCATGGATTCAAGCTCCGTCTCAGGCATCTGGCGCCACGGCTGGATGAATGTGCGCGACGGCCTTGCAGGCGCAAGCCGCAAAGCCATCATCGCCGAGTGCGAGCGCTCCGAACGGCTTACCAAAGCCGCCTATGAACGAGCCCTTTCCACCGGTCTACTTCCACTGGCTTTAAAGCAACTGATTGAAGAGCAATATTTTGAAGTCAAAATGGTCCATGATCTCTTCCGCGCACTGGAGAGAAGCCTCGCCGCATAGCAAAACTCGTCGAAATATTCCCTGACGCAGCTCGACCTCGTCGGCGCTGCCGAAACTCCCCGTATTAATCCGAGCCGGTAGCTAAATCTTCGCTGTCCGAGGGTCGAACATCGTTCCTTGGCGGGTCTCTGCGTTTTTGCTGTTTCTGGAGATTTCGCGCTCGCTTTTTCACTTCTTCTACGAGCTGCGCCGATTGGCCATGCTTAAAGGCAGGATTCGTTGCCCCGACATGATCGGAAGGCACACGCTGTCCGAGAGGATTATTTTTGTTTTTGAGACTCATGGTGGTTAAGACACCTCGTTTGTTAACACTGTAACACTCCGCATGTCTAATTCCCGGGATGAGAAACCGAGGCCTTTATCTTTTCTGCCTGACGTTAGCGCTTGCCGCGCTCAGCGGCTGTGCGACCTTAACCAGCATTCCTGTGGGTTTACTTTACACTAACGCTAAAAGCCCTCGTGCCTACCGTTCAGCGACCGCGCAAGACGTCGCGGCGAAGCCCTCAGACCCGGTGGTCACCGGAAAGTCCTGTAATCGGTCACTCTTGTATCTCGTGTCCTGGGGCGACAATGGTTACGCCCGGGCCGTCAAGAACGCACTAAAAGACCATGAGGAAGAGATCCTCTACGATGTCCGGGTTGACGCGCGCGTCCGCAGCTTTATCCTCGGACTTTACACAGACACCTGCACGCTCTTAACAGCCCGGCGCGGCCAAATAAAATGAAACCCGCATTTTCCTGGGTCGTCATCCTTTTAGGGATCACCTCCTTGTACGCTGATGATGCCCCGACCTACGAAGCGCACTCCCAAATAGTCTCGACGGAGGGTGGTGTCATCTGGCTGAATGTCGTGAGTCCCTTATCCTACGCTACGGAGCTGCCCGGTCGTCTTCCCCCCAATACTGTTCCGGCGGGTTTCGTCCATGGCCGAGCTTGTCAGCATGGATTATCTCTGCCATTTACTATCGATTTTCAAGGCCAGAGTGGCCAAGTCAGCGGCGCTCACGGTGATGGTGGCTATGAACGCGCGCTGCGCCATATCAAGAAAGAACGTCCGGAAGTACAGGGTCTCTATGATGTGCAAGTCGATCAGAAGGAAGTGCGTATTTTGTCTGTCTATTCCAAGCTCTGCACAGAAGTGACAGCACGCGCATTTCGCAGGCGGGAGTAAAGAAGTGGTGGCAAGGGAGAGGATCGAACTCTCGACACCTGGTTTTTCAGACCAGTGCTCTACCACTGAGCTACCTTGCCACAAAAAAGCTTTCGCATTATAGAAAAATGGTAAGTTCTTCGCCGTGGCGCGATCCAAAGCACGCATCGTTGTCGAGAGTGAATACGCTCTTCTTCGAGGATTCATCGCCCTGCTGGGGGCGTTCCCCCGGAAGGCATCGCAGGCGCTGGCGAGCCGTTTAATCTCCTCTATATTGCTGCTGATGCCCAGGCGGCGCGCCCTGATGCTCACCAATATCGCTAAGTCCTTCCCCGAAAAGTCAGCCGCCGACTATGAACGTATCGCCAGAGCATCCATCGACAACTTAGGCAAAGCAGCCATTGCCCTCATGCGGCTCCCCAGCATCCTGAAAGTTCCCCCAGAGAAATGGATTCAGGAAGAGGGCTATCACTACGTGGAGGAAGCCTTCCAGCAGGGCAAAGGAATTATTTCGATCACCGCGCATATCGGCTGTTGGGAACTCATGGCCGGCTACCTGATGAAATACCATCCTAAGTTTTCCGCCGTCTACAGAGCTCTGGACAATCCGCGTGTGGATGCCTACGTAAAAAACCAGCGGACTTGCGACGGAGGCACATTGATCGAACGGCATGACATCCTCAGACAGGCTCCGCGCTGGCTCAAACAAAATGGATTGATCGGCTTTCTGGTGGATCAGAATTTCCCTGGAGGGGTCTTCGTCGATTTCTTTGGTCGGCCTGCCGCGACTACACCATTTCTATCGATGCTCGCCAGACGGACCGGCGCTGCTCTCCTTCATGTACACACGCGCTGGGAAGGCGACATGCTGCGCGTCATCTGGGGCAAAGCTCCCCCTTTAAGCACAAATCCGGACAAGACTGCCGCTATCGCTGAAGACACACTGGCTATGAACAAGATTGTCGAAGGGTGGGTTCGCGAAACGCCCGGCCAATGGTTCTGGCTTCACAACAGGTGGAAGAAACAGCCTGAGACGGGAGGTAAGGTCTTTACGCTGCCGCCAGCAACTCCATCGGAACCTGGTAGATAGGACGCATTTTTCGCTGAAGTCTTCGCAAGACTCCCCCCAACGCAGCCATCCAAGCAGGATTCCATGGAAATAAGAACCAAAGGCTGGACTTCGCCACTGGCAGCAACTGATTCTCTTCTGCCTTTTGCTCATCCTCCGCCGCGGCATTAAACGCAGGCACTTGAATTTCTTCTGTTAAAGCAGCGCGCTCTGCGTCAGGAAGCACCTGGAGTCGGGAACGTACCAGAGCAGTTATCTTCAGGAATTCTTTTTCCGCAGAGCTGACGTTCTGGGCTAAGCGAAGAAGGTCGTTACTGACTTGATCATTTTCTACCGTGGTGGATAAAGCTTTTTGATAATTCACTCGTGCCGCGTCCAGCGCTTTGGCCTGAAGGATTTGACGAGAGATCAACGCCGTCATACCGACAACAGACGCCCGCCAGCGCGCCTCTTTTTCGGCGACATACTGGGCACGCGCCTTTTCAGCTTGCCGGCGTTGTGCGCCTCGGAGTTTGGGATTGTGAACAGTAACGGACGGCCCACTCACGCTGATTCCTTTCAAGCCTTTCTGCCAGAATCCATTCACCAAGACTTCAGGCGAGAAACGCTGAACCGAAGCCAGGATTGCGTCATCCACCGCTGCTTCAGCAGCCGCTACCCTTGCCGCGAGCTCAGGGACTTTAGAGGTCACAACAATATTGTGGTAGCGAACGGGTGGAACCGCGCCACGATCTATCGCGCGTAATTCCATTTCAAGATTAAATTGCTTTTCGAGACGATCCACGTCCGTCTGAGCCACCTGCAGCAGAGATTGCCGGGCGTCTCGGGATAACTTGCGGCCATTGAATTGGGTACTCAACGTTGCCATCAATCCACCATTGAGGACACGACGTTCACCGTGAGTTACCGTGTTGCTGACAAAGGGCATCCAAGCCACCATGATAGGAGCACTGAGGCGCCCTCCCTTCTTCAGATGCGCCAGTCGCATGCGCGCGATGGCCAGCTCTTGACCGTCGACTGTCCTGGGTGCGGTCGTCCATGCGCCTAAAAGTTTCTCATGCCAGCGGTCTGGTGTTGCGCTCTGCAACACATAATAAAGATCCTGGTCGACAGACTCGCCCTTTTCCTGTGCTTTGAGAAGCTCAAAATGTACTTTCCAAACGGCCTCTTCCAAGTCCGTATTCCAATGGACCCTGGACTTTTTTCCGATCAGCAGGCGCCCAAGCTTGACAGCGTTCTCGACTGCACCTTTAGGAATGTTCAAGACAAAGTAGCC
>JANLWZ010000378.1:0-7851 GCA_031364865.1 Elusimicrobiota bacterium | reverse complement strand
ATGCGTTTGGCATGGCGCGCGGCCACTTCACGCCAGTCCCAGCGGTTTTTGACGCGAGTCGGGTTAAGAAGATAGAAGAGTTTCATAGTTTGTTAGTTTGTTGGTTTGTTAGTTGGTTCGATCAAACCAACCAACTCATTTCACCCAAATGGGATTCGAATAAATCCACGGCCTCCACTTACCCTCGGCATACTGCAGCGCTTCGATACGGTAGACCCCCGGTATCGTCAGGTCCCACTGCAGCGCCCGACGGCTCTCTTCACGGACGACACGACCGTCACGCACCAGGCTGATCTTTCCTTCGCCGGGGAGCCGCGCCTCGATCAGCGCCTGTCCGTTGCGCGTAAACGTTCCACCCGGAAGCACTTGCGTGTGTTCATCGTACGCTCTGAACATAAAGCCGCTGGCGTTGTGCCAATAATCCAGGGATATGTAGGACTGCCCCTGCTTGAGAGCTTGAAGAATTGTGTGTTCGTCCTCCTCCGCCTTGCCGGTGAGTTCTTTTTCCAGAAGGACGTGTGTCCGGATCGTTCGGAAAGCGAAATCAAAGGGAAAGATGACGCGTTTGAGCCCAAAGAACGAGCGGCGATGCGCATGATTGTCGAGTTCTCCGATGGCGACGCAATGGCCTTTCTGCGTCAGTTCATCCCATCGGGCAAGCGTTTTGGGAGTGGGTCCTTGCAGTGCTTTGATGGGTTTGAGGCAGGCGCGAATGGCGCGCCAGGGACTTCCCAGAGCATTGGCCCAGTCACTCATCAAGTCCCAGATGCCAAGACCGGAGTAGCCGGTCACATCCCATTGGATCCACGGGTAAGCGCGGCTGCCAAAAAGCGGTGCGCCGGCATGATCGGGGTGGCTGATAAAACCGAAACCGCCCTGTGCGGCGACTTCATCGATATATTTTTGGGGATTGGATTCCGATTTCCAGACCACCACAGGCCTGGTAATGCCTAAGGCTAGGTAGTGATTGTAGCGGGGCGAAATTTCTTCGCCGATAATCAGCAGCGTCTTGCCGGAATAACCGCCTTTGGCATCGAGTCGATAGTGGTCGGTGAGAATGGCGAAGTGAAGACCGGCGTTGACGGCGCTTGCGACTATTTCCGGGAGAGGAGCCCGTGCATCATAGGAATAGCTGGAGTGAAAGTGGATGCCGCCGGCGTAATCGAACACTGGACCAGAGGATACATCAGCCACGCCTTCAGGCACAAGCGAAGGCTGCGGACCGGAATGTCCACTTTTCTGACGGAAACACGCCAGCCGGGGAGCGCGTAGCTCTGTTCTTCTTTAAGGCGGATGATGCGGGATTCAAGCTGCTCGTGAGGACTCATCGTTATTCATGTACTTCCACATTTTGTCGAGTAGATTCTTTTTGACGGCATCCGTGTTGAGCGTTATCGGCGTTTTTGCCGCCGGGGTTTTCTCTACTGCGGGCGCCGGGGCGACCGGTGCGGGCGCGGCTTGCGGTTTTGCCATCGGCACCACCGCCATGCGCGCTTTCTCCAGCGCTTCGATCCGCTCCTCCATGTTGTCGAGCTTCTTCAAAATAGATTTGGCGATGTTTTCCAGGGAATCCATGCGTTCCTGGTCCACGGGTGGAGCGGCCTGCGGCGCCGGCTGTGAAGCCTCGGCTCCGGCCACTTCGATTTCAGGAATGTTGAGAATGCGCATGAAGGCTCCTTTCCTAGGCCACTTTCATGAACGGGTTCGCTTTGTTATTCACGGGCTTGAGCCAGGCCAGGAGCGCCTGCATCTCCTGCATCTGCTGGCGAATCGCGGCTACGGCCTGAACAGTTTCCGGGCTTGCCGAGGCGGCTTGCGGTGCTGCCGCGTTCTTTTCGATCACGGCGGTCAGTTCGGCCTTGGCCTTCTCGGCCTGCGCCACGGCGGCTTCCCATTTGGTCTGCGACTCGGACCACGCCTTTTCGCGCGCGGCCCATTCCTCATCGCGCTTGTTGCGTTCCGTCTGCAATTGAGCAACGGTGTTCTTCCATTCGAGCTGGGCGCGCGTCATGGCTTCCAGCGAGCTGCGAAGCTCCGCGACTTCTTTTTCTGTCTGAGTCTTGTAGAGAACAAGCTCGTTTCTTTCTTCCAGAATGGTCTCCGCTTCAGACGCCTGATTTTTAAACAACATCAGGTCAGATTCGACCTGCGCTTTCTCGCTCTGAAGGGCGTTGATCGTTTTGTCAGCACTCGCCAGCTGGTCTTTGCTGCTCGACTCGCGCATCTGAAGCTCTGCGATGCGTTGTAGATATTGTTTGTTCTGACGATCGCGCTCCGTCCGTTCTTCCTCAGACGTCGCTTGCGCGTCAGCCTGTTCATTCTGGAAGGTCGCCAGTTGTTCCTGCAGCGCTGCCGCTTGATCCTGCAGGGTCGCTGCTTGTTCCTGCTCCCCGGTCAATTGATTCTGCAGGGCTTTCACCTTTTCTGCGGCATCAGCGGAGATAGCCTTCTGCGCTTCCAGCGCGTGCGTCAGCTGGTTCTTCAACTGCTGCATGACCGGAAGGTGGTCTGTATCCCACTTTTTCTTTTCGGCCACCAGGCGCTGTTCATAGACTTCCGGCATATGGCGTAACGCTTCTTCGCGCGCTGACTGGCGGACAATCTCCATTTCATGACGTAGCCCGGCGCGCTCCGTTTCGAGTCGTGAAAGTTCTTCGGTTTTGACCTGTAAAGATTTGCGCAGGGATTCTTTTTCCATGCGCGTCTGCTGCATCATATTTTCCCAGTACTGCGTGCGCTCGTCCTCGCGGCGCGTGAAATCGCGCTTGATCTCGTCTTCGGTCCGCTTGGCTTCCGCATAAATGCGGTCGCGGTCTTCACGACGCAGATTCTCCGCGATCTGAAGCTGGTTCTGAAGGAGTGCGAGCTGCGCCTTGATCGTGCTCGCTTCGCGGCTTTGGGACTCCAGTTCGGTCTGCAGGGCGCGGAGTTCGGCGGTTTTCTCGCGCTCGATCGAACGGCGCTGCTCCGCCGCATCATCGCGAATGCTCTCCACGACGCTTTCTTTTTCTTCAAGATCGGCTTTAAAGCGTTCCGTCTCCATTTCGATCTGGCGCTTGAGCTGAACCAGTTCGTCGTCCTTCTTGCGCATCGCATTGGTCCACTGGCTCTTTTCTTCCTGATAGCGCTCTTCGACGTCGCGCAGACGGCGCGAAAGGTTCTTTTCCACGTCCTGCTCGATCAACTCGCGTTCCTTGAGCTGATTCTTGAGCGCCATCATCCAGGAGGACCGTTCTTCCGTCAGACGGCGTTCGAGTTCTTTGATCTGGTTTTCTGCTCGCGCGTGCGCTTGCTGAAGGTCTTGATCATGCTTTTCGCGGCGGAGCTTATCCTGCATCTCGCGCAGCTGCTGCTCGACGCGCACGGAAAGGTTTTCCTCTTCTTTGGCGCGCAGACTCTGCAATAAAACTTTTTCCTGCTCGGATTTCAGTTGGTTGCGGATTTCATCCAGCTGGCTCTCGAGAGACTTTTTCACATCTTCCTGAGCTTGAAAACGTTTTTCAATTTCCTGTGCACGCATGTCCACCGGCGCGGGTCCCATTCCCGGCAAAGGCGGCATCGCTGGTGTTCCAGGAGACGGCGCGTGATGGGCAGGAGCAGGCGGCGTCATCGGCATCGGTGCAGGCACATGGCCCGTCGGCGCCAGGGGCGCTGGCGGTGTGCCACCGATGCGTGGAGGCGGCGGAGGCACAGGCTTATGAGTCTGCGGTGGAGGCGGTGGTACGGGATAGTTTTCTGCCATGGGAGTCTCCTTAAGACGCCTTTCGTTCCTGTCGTGAATTCTGCAGCCGGTCGATCCAGCTGGCGAGCTGCGTGTTGTCCGGATCGAACTCCTTCGCGCGCTCGGCAATGGCCATCGCTTTGTCGATGAGCCCCTGTGCGTGATACGTCAATGCTAAATATTGGTAGGCCGCACCCCAGCTGGCATCTTTCTGGATGCACTTTTCAAACGCTCTCGCCGCCATGTCCCATTCGCGTGCCTGGTAAAACGCGACGCCTTCTTCAAAAGCTTTCCAGACCACGGCGCTTGTCATGCCCTGCTTAGGCGCGTGGTGGCCATGACCCTTCTGGCGGAGCAGTTCCATCTTCCGGCGCAGTACATCCGCTTCCCGCCGAGCGCTTTCGCGCAGCTCTTCCATCGCTGTGTTCTTGGCCTCGAGCTCATCCTGCACCAGCAAAATCTCAGTGTCCCTGCCGCTCAAGAGCGCTTCGTAATGGTCTTTCAGGCTGTCCCGCTCCGCGATCGTTTTACGGATGGCTTCTTCCAGCTCCAGCTTCCGCTTCTGCATGGTCTGGGCGATCTGAGAGGAGCCTTCGATCTCTACCTTGTGAAGCTGAGTCTGCTGCGCGGAAAATTGTGCGAGCGCCTGGCGCTGTTCGGCGAGTTGCGCTTCAAGCTCATTCTTTTCCGACTCGTAGCGCTGGCGCGTGCTGGCGGTCTCCTCGGTCATCTGCTTGCGCAGCTTATCGAGTTCTTCCGCGCGGCGAGCCTGCTCATCCTGAAGTCTCTTCTCGCGCAGGCTCAAGCGCGCTTTGAGCATCTTCAATTCGTCTTCTTTGGCGTGGACGCGGGTTTCCCAATGGCTGCGTTCCGCCGTTAAATCGCTGGTGAGATGGCCCAGCCGGTCTTCGAGCGGCCGCAGATCGCGCTCCATCTGAGCCTGCAGGCGCTGCTGGTGCGTCTGCATATTGGCTTCGCGGAAGGTGATATCCATTTTGAGCTTGGCGGTAGCTTCATCCGTCTGCCGGAGCTCGGCCTGAGAGCGGTTCTGAAGATCGGTGAGCTCCTGCTCGAGATGATTTTTCTGCTGCTGAAGCGCCTGCTTCTCCGTCTGCCATTGTTCCAGCGTCGCCTGCCATTCGCGCTCGGTCTTTTGTTCCTGGTTCTTGACCTCTTCGGTCGAGCGTATGATCTCGTCCTCGCGCTCCTGGAGTCGCTTCTCGTAAGCCTGCAGCATGTCCTGCAATTCTTTCTCCTGCACGCGGATTCGGCTGGTGAGGTCCGTGCGCTGCTCGCTGCAGGAGCGTTCAAATTCTTCGGTGTCGCTTTTGATCTGAGCATCACAGCGGGCGAGTTCCTGGCGCAGCGTTCCCAATTGGTCCGCTTTTTCTTTGCGCAGCGCATCCCAGTTATCCTGGGACTGCGCGAGGTGGACTTTGAGCTGTTCGGTCTGTGCGCGCAGCGTGTCATTCGTCGCGCGCCAGGAGGTGACCTTCCGGTTAAATTCTTCGCTGAGGACGCTCAGATGCTCGCGCGAGCGCGTGAGCATGACCTGCAGCTCCTGCTCTTTGGCGGCGAGCGTCGCTTCCTGCGTCTGGCGTGTGTCCTGAATGCGCTTCTGGAGCGTGGAAAGCGCGGCCAGCATGGCCTGCTTCTGTCCTTCAAAAACGGAATTCTTCTGGGCAATCTCCTGATCACGTTGAGATTTGACGCGGAGGAGCTCATTTTCAATCGCCGCGATCTCCTTCTGACGCGTCGCGAGCTGCCGTTCCGATACTTCTTTGCGGTCTTTGAGCTTCCACTCCAGCTCTTCTTTCGCTTTTTCCAGCTGGAAGCGCTCTTCCGCAAATTGTTTAGCGAGGCGATCGAGCTCTCCCTGCCGCTCGGACTCCTTGCCGAGGATGTTGGCCTGCAGCGCGGCGATCTCGGAATCCCGTTCCGCGAGCTTTTTCGCCCATTCTTCCTGCGTCGCGGCGAGGAGCTTCTGCAGCGTGTCTTCCTTGTGCTTGCCGCGCCGATCATAGGACGTCATCGCCTTCTCAAATCGATCCAGTGTTCTCTGGTATTTCTTCTGCGTGTCGGCCAGCTGCTGGCGCAAAGCGGCAATCACGCCTTCGCGCTCCTTGATCTGGCGCGGCTGGAGCTCCTCAACAGATTGAATCTCCTGTTCAATGTTGCGGATGATGTCCTGCAGCGTCCTGGATTTTAAAGTGGCTTGATGAACGATGTCGCGGCGGTGCGTTTCGTGGGCAACCGCCTGAGAACGCAGGCGCTCTTCGAGCTGCTTGATCTGCCCGGTCTTTTCCTCAAAAGCTACGCGTCCTGACTGGAGCACGCCCTCACGTTCGGAGGTCAGCGCTTCGGCTTGAGCTTTCCACTTAGCGCGTTCATCGCGGAAGCGGGTCTCCATCGCGGATTTCTCCAGGCGTTCTTTTTCGAGGACCTGTTTGGTCTCCCCCTGGCAGTCCTGCTTCTGTTTTTCAAGCCTTGCGACGTCCTCATCGAAAGCTTTGCGTTCCTGCGCCAGTGTCTGCTCGGCCTGGATCTTTTGTTCTTCAAAGGGCTTCATTTCCGTCGCGAAGCGTCTTTCTTCTTCGGCGATGGTCACGGTCTGCTGGCTTTCCTGCTGGCGGATCTCCTCCTGCAGAGCGCGGATCTCTTTTTCTTTTTTCTCGATCTCGTCCTGCCAGTGGGCTCGGATGCGGTCGATCTCAGCCTGTCCGGTGGTGATCTGTTTTTCAATCTGCGCGCGTTCAGATTCGAGGACCTGTTCTTTGGCGCGCAGCGTGGAGGAAATCTCTTTGTGTTTGGCTTCCAGGGCCTGGCGCAACGTGGAGAGTTGAGAGGCCTTGGCTTGAATGACGCTGCGCGCCTCTTCGCGCGTTTTGGCCAGCTCGGCTTCGAGACTGGCCGTGCGGGCTTTGACGCTCTCGGCTTCTTTCTGCGCAGTCTTTTTCTTTTCCAGCAAATTATCTTCGAGTTCCTTCGGGAGGGTCTGCAGGCGCGTGGCCAGGCTCTTGCGCTCATTTTCTTTGGCATGGAGCATGCCCTGGATCCGTGCCTCTTCGTCCTTTTTCATGACGAGGAAAGCTTCGAGCGCGATGCGCCGTTCATCCACACGCTTCTTCAGGCGGTCGGTCACTTCCTGAGAACGGTCTTTGAGCGCCTGTTCTTTATGGCGGTGATCGTCCTGCAGCGCCTGAATGACGCCGGTCTGCTCTTTCTCTGTTTTCTCAATACTTTCTTTGGCGCGGACTAAATCGCGTTCCATCGTGCGAAGCTTCACACGGACGGAGTCCATTTCGCGGGTGAGGGCTTCTTCCTGCGATTCAAATTTTTTACGTAGTTCGTTTTCCTGGGGCGCGATAGCTTCGCGCGCTTCTTTCAACGCTTGATCTCGCGTGCGCATCTCGACCTGCCAGCGCCCCTGAGCCGCCTGCAGCTCGCGCTCCGCGGCCGCCTTCTGTTCTTCGAGCGCCTTCACCTGCTGCTCGAGCGCGGCGCTCTCCGCTTCGCTGCGTTCCTTGTAGGCCGTGAGGCGCTTCTGGTAATTGACGTCGAGCGTCGCCTGCTCCGTCTTGAGCTTCTCGGTCATGTCGACATTCTTTTGCTGCGCCTGCTGAAATTGTTTGAGCAGCGAGTCGTAATCCTTGGTCAGCGATTCTTTTTCAGAAGTGAGCGTGCCGATGCGCTGATTGAAATCCGCCTCCATGCGGCGGAGCTTTCCGGAAATATCGTCCTTCAACTGAGAGATCTCGTATTCCTTGGCTTCCATCGATTTCTGCCACGAGCTCTGTTCTTCCTGGATCTGGTGCTGCAGGCTTTGCGCCTGAGAGGAAAGGTTCGCGACGGCGTCGCGCAGCGCCTTCTGGGCCTGGTCGATCTGGCCCTTGGCTTCGCTTTCAGAGAGCAGCATTTTGACTTTGAGCTGCTGCAGCTGTTCTTCACGGCTGCGTGCCAGATCTTCCCAGTTCTGGGACTCTTTCGTGACGTGAACGTTGAGGGATGAAAGCTTTTCCTGTGCGCGCTGCTGGCGAAGAGCGATCTCATGCAGGCGGCGCTCCTGCTCCAGCTGCCAGGCCGCCTGCTTTTCGAGGAAGGTCGCGTTCAGCTTCACGCGTTCCTGCTCT
>JANLWZ010000363.1:0-7602 GCA_031364865.1 Elusimicrobiota bacterium | reverse complement strand
CGGCCACGAGCGCCGAGGCGCTGGCGAGCGTGAAGGGGGAACTGGAAGATCGCTTTGGGAATTTGCCAAATGAGGCCGTGACTCTCTTTGAAGTGTCCGAGCTGCGGATCGCCGCTCGCGACCTGGGCATCGATGGAATTGTCCAGAAACCCTCGTCCCTGGAGATTAGGTTCCTGCAGAACACGCCGCTCTCACCCGCACGCCTGGTGCAGCTTCCTCAGGAGCGGGCGGGGTTACGTTTCAAGCCGGGACCACCTTTTACCTTGATCGTTGAACGTCAAGCTTATGAGTCCAGCGGTCCCCTGCGCTACCTGCGCGATCTTTTGGGCTCACTTCACTGAATTTGATATATTCCGCCCTATGAAACAGACCGTCTTTCGCGGTCTTTTTTTTATTTTAGCGGGGGTATTTTTGGGGGCATGCCAGCGTTCCCAAGAGCCTACCGTAGCTGTGGTCGGCTCCTTTAAGATCACAGAAAGTGATCTAAAGACGCAGATCAACGACGCACCCACGGAATATCGCCAGTACGCGGCGACCGCTGAAGGCCGGCGACAGTTCCTCAATTTCATCATCCGCGAGAAGGTCCTGCTAACGGAATCCAAGCGACTGGGTATTCCCAAAGAGACCGCGTACAAAGAGGCGATCGCCAAGAATAAGGAAGACGCCAAAAAGCGGTTGAAGGACTATCAGACGACCCTGCAGGTGGAGAGCGTCCTGCGCAGGCTCCGGTCCACCGATCTGGCCGCTAGTGATTCCGAAGTGGAGAAGTACTACAACGACCATACGGATGAGTATCAGAAGCCTGTCGAGCTGATAGCCAGCCACATCCTTTTAAGCACGGAAGCCGAGGGTCAGAAGGCCTTGGCGAAGCTGAAAGCCAAGCAGCCGTTTGAAAAAGTCGCCAAAGAAATGTCGAAGGATCCCGGAACCGCGATGCGCGGGGGGAAAATGAAGCCCTTTCGGCGAGGGGATATCGTACCGGAGTTTGAAAATGCGGCTTTTGCGCTGAAAGTGGGGTCTATTTCGGGTATCGTCAAGAGCCAATTCGGATTTCATATCATTAAGAAGGTGAGCGAAAAGGCGCTGCCGTCCTTACCCCTGGCGCAGGTGAAAGACGAGATCCGCAGTAAAATCGAACGCGACAAATTTGATGCCTGGGTGGAAAAGCAGCAGGCGCTTTTAGGTGTTCATGTGGACGAACAGGCCGTTTTACGCTTGTCCCTGGAGGGAACAAAACGAGATGAAAAATAAACGTTATGCCGTAGCGCTTCTGGCTGTGGTGATCAGCGGCGCCCCTGTCGCTGCCAAAGTCCTCGACCGGACGCTGGCGACCGTGAATGCTCAGGGCATCATGCTCTCTGAGTTTGAAAAGAACCTGGCGCCCATTCTCGAACAATTTAAAAGAGGCACCCCTCCCTCCGAGCAGACCCCCGAACGCGTCACCGACATCAAAAAGCGCGTGCTGGACCAGATGATCGATGACCGCCTGCTGGTGGACGAAGCGAAGAAGAAAAATGTCCGCGTCAGCCAGCTGGAAGTCGATGACGGCGTGAAAAAAGTCCGCACCCGCTTTGCGACCGAAGCCGAATTTAATAAAGAACTCGAAAAAGAGGCGATGACGAACGAAGAGTTCCGCAAGCACATCCAGGAACAGCTATCGACCATCAAGCTGATCGACCAAGAAGTCAAAGCGAAAGTGCCGCCGCCTTCGGAAGATGAGACCAAAGCTCTATTCGATACGCTTCAGGCGATTCAGAAAGACAAACCGATTCCCGGCAACCACACGGCCACTGAAATCGAAGAGTTGAAAGCCCTCGCCAAAGCGGCGGAGCGCCGTTTTGCCGAACGGGTACGCGCGCGCCATATCTTGCTTCGCGTTCCACCGGGCGCCTCCACCACCGCTAAAGAAGAAGCCATCAAAAAGCTTAAAGATGTCCAGGCGCGCGTCAAAAAAGGCGAAGATTTTGCTGAGCTCGCACGAAAATATTCCGAGGATCCCGGTTCCAAAGAGCGCGGCGGCGATCTAGGCTACTTCTCACGTGGAGACATGGTGCCTGCCTTTGATAAAGCCGCCTTTACGCTCGGTGTGGGTCAGACTTCCGAGATCATCACCACGGACTTTGGCTACCACGTCATACAGGTCTTGGAGAAGAAAGCCGCGTCCCGTATGTCTTATGACGAAGTGAAGGACGATCTGCGCGAATACCTCTTCCAGCAGCGCGGCGCGAAACGCTTTGAATCCTACGTCAAAGAACTCCGATCCAAAGCCGACATCAAAATCAACAATCTCGAATAAACCTATCATCGCCATCACCCTGGGTGACCCGGCCGGCATCGGACCGGAGATTGTCGCCAAGGCCATGCGCGATCCGCGCGTCCGCCGTTCCTGTATTCCACTCCTTCTTGGCACAGCCTCCGGTGTTCGCATGGGGAAACCTTCTCGTGCAGGCGGCCGCTCGGCAATCGAAGCACTCCGTAGCGCACTCTTTCTGGTGAAGTCCGGGCAAGCGCAGGCTCTGGCAACCGCGCCGGTCTCTAAAGAAGCCTTTCAGATGGCCGGACTAGGATTTCCCGGACATACCGAATGGCTACAGCAAGAATCCGGCGCCAAAGATTCGGCCATGCTCATCGCTGCGAAGAACATGCGCGCCATTCTCCTGACGCGACATGTGCCGCTTAAAGAAGTTTCTAAGCGACTGAATGCGAAGTCGATCTACCGGGCGGGGATTCTGGGACAGGAGTTCCTCCAAACGTATGTCGGTATCAGCCGTCCGCGCCTCGTCGCCTGCGGGCTGAATCCGCACGCCGGCGATCATGGGATTATTGGACGCGAAGAGTTTTCCAAAATTTCGCCGGCCGTCGCTGCGCTGAAGCGAAAAGGCATTCGGATTACTGGACCCGTTCCATCGGACACCGCCTTTGTCCATATGGTTCAAGGACGCTACGACCTCGCACTGGCCGCCTACCACGATCAGGGGATGATTCCGCTCAAACTGCATTCTCCAGAAAGCCTCGTGAACATTACGCTCGGCCTTCCTTTTATAAGGACTTCTCCGGGCCACGGCACGGCCTACGACATTGCCGGTCGCGGCAAAGCCGATGCGCGGCCGATGGTGGAAGCTATTCTTCTGGCCGCGCAATACGCCCAGGCATGAGACAACGCCTCGGCCAGCATTTTCTTCGCGACCAAAAAGTGGTCAAAACCATTCTTGCCGCGGCGGAACTCTCTCCCGAAGATACGGCTTTAGAGATTGGGCCGGGACGAGGGGTGGTCACCTCTAAACTCGTTGATTTCGTGAAGCGCCTGGTGGCCGTTGAGATGGACGATGAGCTGGCGCCGCACCTCGTCCTACGCTTTGCGCACAGACCTTCTGTCCAGATCATTCACGCCGACATCCTCAAAGTGGACCTCGACGTTCTTGCCCGCGATCCTTCGCAGCCGGATGCTCCACCGAAGCCGATGAAGGTCATTGGGAACCTACCCTATTCCATCACTTCCCCTATTTTTGAAAAGTTCCTGGTCTGGGAGGGCTGGCAGACTGGCGTATTTCTCATCCAACGCGAAGTGGCGGAACGAATCATCTCTAAAGAAGGTTCGAAGGTGTTTGGGATCCTGTCGCTGGCGATTCAACTCTTCGCGGATGCCGAAATTGTCGCGCGTGTGAAGCCCGGAGCGTTTCTGCCGCCACCACGCGTGCATTCTTGCGTCATCCGCTTGCGAAAAAAAGTGCGTCCGCTGGTGGCGCATAGCGATATTCCAGCCTTTTTTGACCTCGCGCATGGCGCCTTCGCGCATCGCCGCAAAACGATTGCCAATAGCCTGGCTTTTCATTGCCAGTGCGATCGCTCTGTGGTAGAAAAATGGCTCGCGCGACAGGGCGTAGACTCCGGCGTGCGCGCCGAAACGCTCGCGCCTAGCGAGTACGCAAAAATGGCTGGTCCGTGGTCGATTTTCCGTCGAGAAATAAATTTGACAACCGATACGGCAACGTCTACAATACGGCGCGAATAAATTTTAGCCTTCCTTTTAATTTCCCGGATGGAGTGATTTTTAAATGAGTGCAGTCGTAGAGAATTTGTGGGAAGATGTTTTGTCTATTTTAAGGCCACAAATGAACGACGAATCGTTCGATTTGTGGTTCCGCCCGGTAAAAGCACTCTCTTTAGAAGAAGGCCGGCTGGTCCTCCAGGTCCCGAACGCTTTTTTTGCGGATTGGCTCAGGGACCACTATCAATCCCGCATTGAAATTCTGCTCAAAGAGCGCTCCGGAAACGCTGTGGCCGTATCCTTTACTGTTTTAAAACCGGTGGAAGAGCTCCTGAAGCCTTCGGCACCTCACGCAGCACCCACGTATGTGCCCCAAGCACCCGCCGTTCCTGCGATTGAAACGTATTTAAACCCCAGATACACGTTTGACACCTTTGTGGTGGGCCATTCGAACCGTTTTGCTCAAGCCGCTTCGCAGGCGATCTCCAAAGACCCAGGAAAAGCGTACAATCCGCTTTTCCTTTATGGTGGTGTGGGGCTGGGAAAGACGCATTTGATGCATGCGATCGGCCATCACATTCTGCAGACGAACCCAAGAGCGCGCGTTTTGTACACCTCTTCCGAAAAATTCATCAATGAATTTATTGACTCTCTGCGGTTTGAGCGGATGAATCAGTTCCGCCAAAAATATCGGAGCCTGGATTGTCTTTTGATCGATGACATCCAGTTCCTCGTCAACAAAGAAAGCTCGCAGGAAGAGTTCTTCTACACCTTTAACACGCTCTACGACTCGCGCAAACAGATCGTGATCACGAGCGACCGGCCGCCCAAGGAAATCCCGACGCTTCAGGAACGTCTCATCACTCGCTTTGAGTGGGGCGTGGTCGCTGATATTCAGGCGCCGGAACTGGAAACCCGCATCGCTATTCTGCGCGACAAAGCCGATGCTGAAAATTTATTTGTTCCCGACGACGTTTTGCTTTTTCTCGCGAGTCACATCCGCTCGAACATTCGCGAGCTGGAAGGTTCTCTCACGCGCGTCGTGGCTCACGCTTCGCTCACAGGCGTGCCTCTCACCGTAGACTCGGCAACGACGGTGCTGCGCGATGTGATGGCCCGCGAACAGGCCGCCGCCCCCGTTTCGATTGAGAAAATTCAGGAGGTGGTGGCGCGTCATTACCATTTAGAGATGCACGACATGAAGTCGAAGCGCCGGACCGATGCGATCGCGTTCCCGCGCCAGATCGCCATGTACCTGGCGCGAACGCTGACAGACATGTCGACCACGCAGATTGGTGATCATTTTGGCGGCAAAGACCACACCACAGTCATGCATGCCACACAAAAAATAAAGAGCCGGCTGGAACAGGATCCCTTTTTCACGGCCCTGGTAAACAAGATTATTCAGGAAATTCGTTCGGTCCTGCCTGCCGGCAGGCAGGGATAAAATCTTAGTAAGTGTTGTTACGCGTGGATAAGTCCGCGCGTTGTGGATTCTGGGGACAATTCAGCAGGCTTATCCAGAGGATGTTCTCCCTGAGTAATTCGATGGAAGTGGTTGATATTGTTGTGTTTTTCACTCGCAAAACAAGTTATTCTCTCAATACAGTGCTCTACGGCTACTACGACTTTTACTAATATAATATGGTAACTACTGAGAACCTGATTAAAACATCAATGCAGATCGTTTGCTCAAAGGCGGAGCTTCTCAAGGGCATACAAATTGTCCAGTCTGCTGTCTCCTCAAAAAGCACACTTCCAGTCCTTTCCAATATCTTGATCGAAACCAAAACCAACCAGTTGAAATTGGCGGCTACGGATTTAGAAGTAGGAATTCGATGTTTCATTAAAGCGGAGATTGTTAAAGAGGGCGCATTAACGGTCCCGGCACGCACCTTGAGCGATTTTGTGAAGACTCTGCCTGAATCTCAAGAGATCCGCATAATGACCGAAGAGGGAACGCGGATGGAGCTTAAATCCGGGAAGACGCGTTGTGTGCTTCTGGGACTGCCTAAAGAAGATTTTCCAGTGCTGCCGGAGTTTTCTGAAGATCATTCCGTAGCGATGGAAGCGAAAATGCTTCTGGAGATGATCAAGAAAACAGCGTATGCCGCTTCTACTGACGAAACACGCTATATCTTAAACGGCGTTTTCTTCATGCTCGATAAAGGCACGGCGCGTATGGTGGCGACCGATGGACGGCGGCTCGCCTACAAAGCATGCCAGGTGCAGGATAAGAAAACAGCGATTTCCGTCATTATTCCTTCCAAAGCGATTCGAGAAGTAGAACGATTGCTCGTCGCAGAAGGCATGAGTACGGATACGGTGAAGGTGAGCGTCACAGAGAATCAGGTCGCTTTTAAAATCAGTGAAACGGTAGTTATTTCCCGGCTGATCGATGGGAACTTCCCGAATTATGAGCAGGTGATTCCGAAATCCTCGGACACCAAGATACAGCTGGCCGCAAAAGATCTGCTCATGATGACACAGCGCGCGGCCCTGGGCTCCGGTGATCGTGGCGGAGCCGTAAAATTTACGTTAGAGAGTGGCCGTTTGCGCGCCAAAGGCGCGGCGCAGGGACGTGTCGAAGTGGAAGATGAACTTCCGGTGGATTATTCCGGTCAAGGGCTGGAGATTGCCTTCAACCCGCAGTTTGTTCTGGATGTGCTAAAGAATTCCGATGCGAGCCAAGTGTGGCTTGAACTTTCTACCGCCCTGAATCCTGGAGTCATTCGACCGGTCGGCGACATTGACATGCTCTCGGTCATCATGCCGATGAGGGTGTAGTTTGGCGTTCGCCTCCCTCCATCAAGAAGTCAGCGCTCTCACTCAAAAACTCGGCCTTTCTTCTGAACTCGCGATGCTCGACTACGCGTGGGAAAAGGAAATGGGAGCGCTCAAAAACCTCGTCAGCATTGCCGCCATCGATCGCGGAACCCTTGTCCTGGAAGCGGGATCGCATACGGCACTGCAGGAAGTGATGCTGAGGCGCAGAGAGCTGGCACGCAAGTTGAATAAACATTTTTCGTCACCGATCATTCAGAACATCACGGTGAGGATCGCACAAAACCATGGTCACTAAATCCGCAGAATACGATTCCAGTAAGATCACAGTCCTGGAAGGCCTCGAGCCCGTCCGGCAGCGCCCGGGCATGTACATCGGCTCCACGGGCCCGACCGGTCTGCACCACCTCGTGTACGAAGTGGTCGACAACTCCATTGATGAAGTGCTCGCCGGTTTCGCCAAAAACGTCGACGTGACGATTCACACGGACAACTCGGTCACCATCGTGGACGACGGCCGCGGGATTCCCGTCGATCCGAAAAACGATGTAGAAAACCCCAAGCTCAAAGGGAAGTCCGCACTCGAAATCGTCATGACCGTGCTGCACGCGGGCGGTAAATTCGATAAGGACACTTACAAAGTGTCCGGCGGACTTCACGGGGTCGGCGTCTCGGTCACGAACGCGCTCTCCGAGTGGCTCGAAGTAGAAGTCTATCGGAACGGCAAGCTCTACACGCAGGCCTATGAACGCGGCAAGCCGAAGGCTCCGGTCAAACAAAAGGGCACGACGGAGGAGCAGGGGACCAAAGTCACCTTCAAGCCCGACACC
>JANLWZ010000362.1:0-8621 GCA_031364865.1 Elusimicrobiota bacterium | reverse complement strand
CCTCGTTGGCGAGGCCGTCGAAAGCCAGAAGGATCATCCTCGCCCGCTGGGCGACGGCTTGGGGACAAGTGCCGGAACGGACCATCGATGATGCGCACGTTCTCTTCTTTGCTGAAGGTAACGGCCGGCCGCGGCTTCTGCTGGGGCTGTGCTGTTGCTAAATCGAGTAAGTTCTGGACTTCGGCTTCGGGCAGAGGAATAGGCTTGGTCCCGCCCAGGAATCCCGTGACGCCCGGCGTGTTGCGGATCGTCCAATAGGTTTCGTTGTCCACCATCATGTCGACCATGACATAGCCTGGGAAAAATTTGCGCTTCTTGACCTGTTTTTTATTGCGCTTGATCTCCATGACTTCTTCGGTCGGGATCAAGACCTTGTGGATCTTTCCTTGAAGTCCGAGATTGTCGATGGTCTTTTCGAGAGAGGCTTTGACGCGATCTTCATGACCGGAATAGGTATGGATGACGTACCAGCCGCGATCACTCACTGTCTGCACCTGAGTTTGAGTCACTTTTTATCGTCCTTTTAACCAATGCGAAATAAGATACCAGCGAAAAACAAAAGTATGCGATCGATCAGCGAGACGTAAGCTGCCATGATCAGCGTCAAGATGATCACAACAACCGTTGACCCGATCATCTGCTGGCGGGAAAGCCAGCTGGCGAGCTTGAGCTCTTGGAATGCGTCCTGAAAAAAGCGAACTAATTTAGTCATAAGGGGCAAAAAAAACGCCCCCCCGAAGGGAAGCAGGCATGAATATACTTATGTATCTGTACTCTGTCAATGGTGGATGCCATGCAGAAAAGGAAGTCTGGCGGGGGAATAGGGAATTGAACCCCATCTATTCGTTTTGGAGACGAATGTGCTACCGTAACACTTTTCCCCCAAAAAACCGCTTAAGACGATTTCGTTTCTTTGTGGACGGTGTGCTTACCGCAGGCGCGGCAGAACTTCTTCACTTCTACCTTGTATTCCTTACGTTTGCCGCGAGAAAAGTGATAGTTTTTGTTCTTGCAGTCCGTGCAAGCCACGATGACGGAAATCCGGTCAGCCATTACGCCAATACCTCCGTCACAACGCCCGCGCCCACTGTATGACCACCTTCACGGATGGCGAAACGTACGCCCTTCTCCATCGCGATCGGCGTGATGAGCTCCGCGTCAAACTCGATGTTGTCGCCAGGCATCACCATCTCGACGCCGGGTTTCAGTGTGACGTTGCCCGTGATGTCGGAGGTTCGGAAGTAGAACTGCGGACGGTATCCCTTGAAGAATGGTGTATGACGTCCGCCTTCTTCTTTGTTCAGGATGTACACGCTCGCATGGAATTTCTTGTGCGGCGTAATGGATTTCGGCGCTGCCAGGACCTGACCGCGTTCGATCTGGTCTTTTTCAACACCTCGGAGCAGGATGCCGACGTTGTCACCGGCAATACACTCGTCCATCACCTTGCGGAACATTTCGATACCGGTAATAACGCTCACCTTGGTGTCTTGAATACCAATGATCTCCACGTTATCGCCGACTTTGGCCTTCCCGCGCTCCACACGACCGGTAGCAACCGTTCCTCTTCCGGTAATCGAGAACACGTCTTCAATGGCCATCAGAAAGGGTTTGTCGATCTCACGCTTGGGCTCCGGGATGTTGGAATCCAGAGCGTCCACAAGCTTCTTGATCGAGGATTCGCCGTACTCACCGGTGTCACCGGCCATCGCTTTGGTCGCGCTGCCGCGGATGACAGGCACTTTGTCGCCGGGGAATTCGTACTTCGTGAGTAACTCACGAACTTCCATTTCAACTAAGTCTAAGAGTTCTTTGTCTTCCACCAGGTCGCACTTGTTCATGAAAACCACAAGTGCTGGAACGTTCACCTGACGAGCCAGAAGCACATGTTCGCGGGTCTGAGGCATCGGGCCGTCAGCGGCCGAAACCACCAGAATCGCTCCGTCCATCTGGGCGGCACCCGTGATCATGTTCTTAATGTAGTCGGCGTGGCCGGGGCAGTCGATGTGGGCGTAGTGGCGTTTGGCCGACTGATACTCCACGTGAGAAACGGCAACGGTCACGATCTTGGAATCATCGCGCACGACGCCGCCTTTGGCGATATCGGCATACGACTTGATCTCGGCAAGGCCTTCTTTCGACAAAACCTTCAAAAGGGCTGTGGTGAGCGTCGTCTTCCCGTGGTCCACGTGGCCAATCGTTCCGACGTTCACGTGCGGCTTCGTTCGCTCAAATTTTTGTTTGGACATTGCTTATTCCTCCCCGTTCTTACTTCGCAGCGCCAGTGCCCGCTGCACTGTGCTTGCTGATGATTTCTTCTGCCACATTGCGCGGCACTTCCGCGTAGTGACTGGGTTCCAAATTGAATGATGCGCGGCCCTGACTGAGCGACCTTACGGATGTTGCATAACCAAACATTTCAGCTAACGGCACGATGCCTCGAATTACACGAGCATTCCCTCGCTGCTCATTCTCATTCACTTGAGCGCGACGGGAATTTAAGTCCCCGATAATGGTACCCATGTAGTCTTCCGGGGTGATGACTTCAAACTTCATAACCGGCTCAAGAAGAATGGGCTTTGCCTTCTTAGCGCCGTCTTTGAAGGCCATCGAACCAGCGATCTTGAACGCCATTTCTGAGGAGTCTACATCGTGGTAGGACCCATCGAAAACGGTGCATTTTACATCAACAACAGGGTATCCGGCAAGTACGCCAGACTCCAAAGCTTCAACGATGCCCTTTTGCACGGCGGGGACATACTCGCGAGGAATGCGTCCACCCTTGATGGAGTCCACAAATTCAAACCCTTTTCCAGGCTCCTGAGGCTCAAGAATAATCCAGCAATGGCCATATTGACCACGGCCGCCGGTCTGCTTGATGTACTTACCTTCCGACTCAACTTTGTTACGAATTGTTTCGCGGTAGGCCACCTGAGGGCGACCGACGTTGGCTTGAACGTTAAATTCACGCTTCATACGGTCCACGAGAATTTCAAGATGTAGTTCGCCCATTCCCGCAATGATAGTCTGGCCGGTTTCGTCATCGGTTCGAACACGGAACGTGGGATCTTCTTCAGAAAGCCTGTTCAAGGCAATACCCAGGCGCTCTTCATCAGCCTTGGACTTCGGCTCGATCGCCACGGCAATAACGGGCTCGGGGAAATGCATCGATTCGAGAAGAATGGATTTTTCGGGATCGCAGAGGGTATTGCCGGTGGTCGTATTTTTGAGGCCCACAACCGCCGCGATATCGCCCGCGTAAACTTCTTTGACGTCTTCCGATTTATCCGCATGCATGCGCAGAATCTGGCTGATGCGCTCTTCGCCATTCTTCGAAGTATTGGCGACATAACTGCCGGCTGCCAACGTACCGGAGTAAACGCGGAAATAGGTCAGGCGCCTGCCACCGGCGCGGGGATCCACCTGAATCTTGAAGGCCAAGGCCGAAAAAGGCGCGTCATCTTTCGGCATGCGCGTCATCGGTTGCCCGTTGGTCACATCCGTGCCAGGCGTTGGCGGCATATCGCTGGGCGCGGGAAGGTAGGCACACACGGCGTCCAACAATGGCTGAACCCCTTTGTTCTTGTACGCCGACCCACAGAGAACGGGGCAGAAGGTCGCTGTGATCGTCGCCTTGCGGATGGCAGCGTCTAATTCTTTCTCCGAGATCTCTTTGCCATCTAAAAACTTTTCCATGATCTGATCATCGTAGTCAGCGACTTTTTCGATCAGATAGTGGTGCGCCTTCTGGGCTTTCTCTTTCAGATTTTCAGGGATCTCCTGGATTTCATACTTCGTTCCCAATTTATCGCTGTTCCAGACATACGCTTTCATGCGGATGAGATCGACAACACCCATAAAGGTCTCTTCGGCGCCAATAGGAAGCTGTATGGGAACGGCGTTGGCCGCGAGTTTTTCATGCATGGAGGCCACGCACATATCAAAATCGGCGCCCACTTTATCCATCTTGTTCATGAACGCCATGCGGGGCACGTGGTAGCGTTCGCACTGACGCCACACAGTTTCCGATTGCGGTTCGACACCGTTGCCAGCGTCAAAAACGACGACGGCTCCATCGAGAACACGGAGCGAACGTTCCACTTCCATGGTGAAGTCGACGTGACCCGGCGTGTCGATAATATTGATCTGACGCTCCACGCTGTCCATCGCCTTCCACGTACAGAAAGTGGCGGCGGCTGTAATCGTGATACCGCGTTCGCGCTCCTGTTCCATCCAGTCGGTCGTCGTGGTTCCATCATGCACTTCACCGATCTTATAGATTCGGCCCGTGTAGAAAAGAATACGCTCGGTGGTGGTCGTCTTGCCCGCATCAATGTGCGCGCAGATACCAATATTACGGATACGTTCGACTGGATACTGTCTAGGCATAAATTAAAAAATTACCAGCGGTAATGGGCAAACGCTTTGTTGGCGTCTGCCATTCGGTGGGTGTCTTCCCTTTTCTTGATGGCTCCGCCTTCTTTGCGGCTGGCGGATAAAATTTCTTCAGCGAGTCTTTCGGAGAAAGGCTTGCCGGTCTTTTCACGTGCGAACTGTATGACCCAGCGCATCGCGATCGCGGTTCCGCGCTCAGGACGAACCTGCACAGGCACCTGATAAGTCGCGCCACCGACGCGGCGAGGTTTTACTTCGACGAGAGGCTTGGCGTTTTCCATGGCACGATTGAAGACGGCCAAGGGATCTTCCTTGGTTTTCTCCTGGATCGCGTTAAAGGCTTTCTCGACAATCCGTTCGGCCATACTCTTTTTCCCAGCATAATTGATGCGGTTGATGAGACGAGAGACAAGCACCGACCCATATTTAAAATGGGGTGGAGGCAATGCTCTGCGTTCACGTGGTTTTAAAACTTTTCTAGGCACTGAGTTCTCCTTATGCTGCTTTCACTTTGGGGCGCTTGGCGCCGTATTTGGAGCGACCTTGCTTACGATCCTGCACGCCAGTCGCATCCAGCGTTCCGCGCACGATGTGATAACGTACACCTGGCAAATCTTTTACGCGGCCTCCGCGGATAAGCACAATCGAATGTTCCTGCAGATTGTGTCCCACGCCTGGAATATAGGACGTCACTTCAAACCCAGAGGTCAGCTTCACGCGTGCCACTTTGCGGAGCGCGGAGTTTGGCTTTTTGGGTGTTGTGGTATAGACGCGGGTGCAAACGCCGCGCCGCTGTGGACAAGACACTAGCGCTGGGGCTTTAGTCTTGGCTATGAGCGGTCTTCGACCATCACGAACGAGCTGATTGACTGTAGGCATTAGCGGCCCTCCAAAAGATGCTTGTGAGATTGAAGGCCCGTGCCTGCAGGGATCAAGTGTCCGATGATGACGTTTTCTTTGAGACCACGCAGATAGTCCATCGCGCCTGAAGCGGAAGCTTCCGTCAGAACGCGCGTCGTTTCCTGGAAGCTCGCTGCCGAGATGAGGGACTCGGAAGACAGCGACGCTTTCGTGATGCCGAGGAGGACGGGCTGCGCTTCTGCGGGTTCTCCGCCGCCAGCCACGATGGCCTCGTTCACGCGCTTAAAGCGATTCTTGCTGACGATTTCACCCAGCAGAAACTCCGTGTCGCCGGACTTGGCGATGCGGACGTTCGAGAGCATCTGACGAACGATGATTTCGATGTGCTTGTCGTTGATGACCACGCCTTGCAGACGATAAACTTCCTGGATTTCATTCACCAGATGTTCCTGCACGGCTTTGGCATCTTTGACTTTCAAAATGTCATGCGGATTGACGGATCCATCGGTGAGGGCTTCACCCACGGCCACGCGGTCGCCTTCATACACGACCAAGTGTCTGCCGTGCGGAATCGGATATTCACGAACGGTACCGGTTTCCTCGTCCGTCACGATGACCTTCTGGCCACCTTTCGGCGTCGTTCCCAGCTTCACACTGCCAGGAATTTCAGAAACGATGGTTGCCGTTTTCGGGCGGCGAGCTTCAAAGAGTTCCACGACGCGAGGTAAACCGCCGGTGATGTCTTTGGACTTGGTCACTTCCTGCGGGATCTTCGCGATGATGTCGCCTTCGCTCACCTTATCGCCGTCTTCTACGTTCACATAAGTGTCGACGGGAAGTGTGTAGCCTTGCAAGCGCTTGCCACCCTTCACGATCGCCACCTGCGGATGCAGGCGCTCAGCGCGGTGCTCAATGATCACACGTTCGGTTAATCCGGTGACCTTATTCTTCTCCTGGTGCACCGTAATACCTTCGATAACGTCTTCGAGTTTCACGATACCTTCAAATTCACTGATGATCGGCATCGCGTGGGGATCCCACTCGGCGAGCATCGTGCCTTTTTCAACGGGCTTGCCTTCGGTCACTTTGAGTCGTGCGCCATAAGGCAAACGGTAGTGATCTCGCTCTTTGCCGCTGTCTTCGCGGACAAAGATTTCAGCGTTTCGACTGACCACAATCTGCTGATTGTCCTTGTTCTTGAGAAGGCGGACGTTGAGGAGCCGGACAAGACCTTCATGGCCAGAAATAATTTGTGAACGTTTCACGACGCGGCTGGCTGCACCACCGATATGGAAGGTTCGCAGAGTGAGCTGTGTACCTGGTTCGCCAATGGATTGAGCCGCGATAATACCGACGGCTTCGCCGGACCCCACCATACGACCGGTCGCGAGGTTCAGTCCGTAGCACTTCGCGCAAATACCCCACTTGGCTTCGCATGTTAAAACGGAGCGGATACGAATGCGATCGATTTCGGCTTCTTTTACTTTCTTTGCCGCATCGGCGACGATCAGTTCGCCGGCCTTAATGATCACTTCGTCTGTGAGCGGATGGGTCACTGTGTCGACAGCGACGCGGCCCACAATGCGCTCTTCCATGGCTTCAATGGTTTCGTCACCGGAGGACAGCGTTCCGATGGAAACACCCATGATCGTTCCGCAGTCTTCGTGCACCACCACGACATCGTTGGCCACGTCGACGAGACGGCGTGTGAGGTAGCCGGCGTCTGCAGTTTTGAGAGCTGTATCAGCAAGGCCTTTACGTCCACCGTGCGTTGAAATGAAGTACTCAAGAACCGTGAGGCCTTCACGGAAGTTTGAGATAACGGGCGACTCAATAATTTCGCCGACGCCGCCAGTGAGTTTCTTTTGGGGCTTGGCCATGAGGCCTCTCATACCGGCGAGCTGACGGATCTGCGCTGCACTTCCGCGAGCGCCGGAGTTCGCCATCATGTAGATGGAATTGAATTTGGCTTCATCGCCTTTGTAGGCAGCCATTTCCTGCTTTTTCATTTCATCGAACATGAGGTCTGAAATTTTGTCCGTGACGCGCGTCCAGAGGTCGATGATCTTGTTGTAGCGTTCGCTCTCTGTGATGAGACCGAGCTTCGCTTGTCGCTCGACTTCAAGGACGTGAGCTTTGGCTTCTTTCACAAGACCGTCTTTCGCCTTCGGAATGAGCATGTCTTCGATCGAAATCGAAAGGCCTGCCTTTGTCGCAAAGCGGAATCCAATGGTCTTCAGGTCATCCAGCAATGTGACGGTGCGGGCATGGCCGAGCGTGCGATAGCAGCGGTCGACGAGTTCGCCGAGTTCCTTCTTGCCCATCATGCCGTTCACGTATCCCAGTTCCTGCGGGACAACGCTGTTGAAGAGAATGCGTCCCACCGTCGTCCAGTCTTTCCAATTGTTCACGATCGCGTGATCTTTTTCGGAAAGGTCGGCTTCGACCATGCGGTTAATGCCGCGCACTTTGATCTTCGCATGCAGAGAAACTTGATCGCGCTGATAGGCGGCTTCGACTTCCACCTTGGAAGAGAAACATTTGCCTTCGCCGAGGTCCCCACCTTTCACTTTCGTGAGGTAGTTGTTGCCGAGCACCATGTCCTGGGAAGGAACGGCGATCGGTCGACCCGACGCGGGTGAGAGAAGGTTTTTGGCTGAGAGCATGAGAATACGTGCTTCCAGCTGTGATTCGAGGGACAAAGGAATGTGAACGGCCATCTGGTCACCGACAAAGTCTGCGTTAAAGGCGGCGCAGGTCAGAGGATGAAGCTGAATGGCTTTTCCTTCGATCAGCACCGGCTCGAACGCCTGGATACCTAAGCGGTGGAGTGTGGGTGCGCGGTTCAGAAGCACGGGATGGTGCTTCGTCACCTGATCGAGAATATCCCAGATCTCTGGTTTCACGCGTTCCAGCATGCGTTTGGCAGCCTTGAGCATCACGTTTTCTTTTTTCATGAGCTCACGGATGATGAACGGTTTGAAGAGTTCGAGTGCCATTTCTTTGGGTAGACCGCATTGGTGAAGCTTCAGCTTCGGACCCACGACGATGACGCTACGACCTGAATAGTCGACGCGCTTACCCAGGAGGTTCTGACGGAACCGGCCCTGCTTACCTTTAAGAATGTCGGAGAGGGACTTTAACGGCCTATTGCCCGCGCCCACGACGACTTTGCCGCGTGCTCCGTTTTCCAGGAGTGCATCCACGGCTTCCTGAAGAAGTCGTTTCTCGTTGTGCACCATGACTTCCGGTGCGCGCAGAGACTCGATGTGCTTTAAGCGGTTGTTGCGGTTGATGATGCGGCGATAAAGATCGTTCAGATCGGACGTCGCGAAACGGCCGCCTTCCAGAGGAACGAGCGGGCG
>JANLWZ010000335.1:0-1785 GCA_031364865.1 Elusimicrobiota bacterium | reverse complement strand
GGGTTCTCCGCCGCCGCCGAAGCCGCCAACAGCCGAAAAATAGCGTGCCACGGCCGGGTTTGAAGTGACTTTTTCTTCTGCGAGTTTAAAAACGCTGTCTGTGAAGGCGAGTGACGAACCCACCGGCGTCTGCATTCTGACGACAAGGCGCGACTGATCCTGAGTCGGAACGAATTCCTTCTTCACGGTACGTCCGAGCCCGAGTGAGAGCACGAAAATAATGAGCGCGAGAGTCACGGTGAGCCATCGGTGATTTAGAACCGTGCCGAGAAGCCGACCATAGAGTGTGCTGAGGCTGGTCGTGAAGTGTTCCAGCGCCTGGCCAATTCGGCTCGAGTGGCCCACTTCGAGGAACTGTGAGCAGCGCATGGGCGCAATCGTCAGCGCTTCCACGAGGGAAAGTGCCACAGCGACGGATAACGTGACTCCGAATTGATACAGGAATTTTCCGACGATGCCCGGCATGAAGATGACTGGGATGAAAATAGCAAGAATGGCGATGGTGGCAGCAACGGCGGCCGAGGTAATCTGGCGGGCACCGACCAGGGCAGCCTTCACTTTGGATAGGCCTTTTTCCCGAAAGCGCACGATATTTTCGAGCACCATGATGGCGTCATCGACCACGATGCCGATGGCGAGCGTCAGTCCCAGAAGCGTGAAGGTGTTTAAGGTAAAGCCAAGGAAATAGAGAACCGAAAAGGCACCTACGATTGACACAGGAATGGCGAGCAGAATATTGAGTGTCGAACTCCAGGAGCCGAGAAACAGCCAGCAGACGATGCCGGTGAGGATCGCGGCCATCGTGAGATGCGTGTTCAACTCGTGAGTCGACTGTTCGATAAATTTGGTGGTATCAAAAACGATGTTGAGCGCATAGCCTTTCGGCAGGTTGGCGTTTAAGGCTTCCACTTGTTTACGGACTTCTTGCGCGACAGCGACGGCGTTGGCTCCGCGGCGTTTGCGAATACCAAGTCCCACGGCGCCTTCGCCGTTACTGCGGGAAATGCGCCGGATCTCGTCCAAACCGTCTTCCACTTCCGCGACGTCGCCGACACGTATGGTTTTCCAGATGGGGGCGCCTTGGCGGCCGGGAATCGTGATCTTGGAAAATTCCGTAACGGTACTGGCTTCACCCATCACGCGAACGTTCAGTTCTTGTTTGGCAGATTCAATGCGGCCTGCGGGAACTTCAGCATGCTGCTGCTGAATAGCGTCAATGATGTCATCCACAGTCAGCTCACGCTGGCGCATTTTGTCCTTATTCAGCCAGACGCGGAGCGCAGGCTCAATGAAGCCAGCGAGAAAGACGTCGCCAACTCCGGGAAGTGTGGTGAAACGATCCTTCAAATGGTCTTTGGTGTACTCCATGCGGTCTTTCGTGGAGGCGCCGCCGGTCAGCGAGACAAACATGATGGGTTGATCTTCCGGATTGGTTTTCGTGATAACGACCGGGTCCATTTCCGGCGGTAGATTGCGTTGTGCTTGCGAAATCTTGGTCTGGACGTCCTGCATGGCGACATCGATGTCGCGATTCAGTTCGAACTCGATGTTGATAGAGGAACTGCCTTGCCGGGAAGAGGACGTGACTTCACGGACGCCCTCGATGCCCATGAGAGCATCTTCGATCACGTCCGTCACTTCCGTTTCCATGACTTCGGGAGCAGCGCCTTCAAGCGTGACACGAATGTTCACGATGGGGAAGTCGACATCGGGTAACTGGCTGATGCCCATGCGGGTAAAGCTGATCCAGCCAAACACGATCAGCCCGATCATGAGCATCCAGGC
>JANLWZ010000329.1:0-13157 GCA_031364865.1 Elusimicrobiota bacterium | reverse complement strand
CCGGCCAGCCAGCAACTTCTGATAAAACCGCTGATCCACGGGACGGCGGATCGGAAAATGCTCCGGCCAGCGCAAATCGGATTTGCGTTTGTGCACTCTGGCGGGACTTCCCCACACCACGGCGCCCTCTGGAACGTTCTGTGTCACGACACTGCCGGCGCCCACCAGAGCATTTTTCCCGACGACGACGCCTGGCAGGATCGTCACATTGACGCCGATCTTGGCGCCCTTCTTTATAACGGGGCCCTGCAGCTGGAGCGCGTCATGCTTCGTAATATGGTAGAGATCGTTGGCCAGCGTCACGCCCGGCGCGAGAAAAACATCATCTTCCAGGACAGAATATTGTGCGACGTAGCAGTTGCAATGAATTTTGACGCGGTTCCCAAGGTCACAGCCGTAATCGATCGTTGTGTTATTCCATATCGAGACGTCATGCCCGATGCTGTTCTCTTCTCTCACGATGACATGATGTCCCGTTTCAAACCCATGGCCTATGCGAGTGGACGCATACAGTACAGTGCCCGAGCGGATGCGTGCGTTGGACCCGAGGGTCAGCGGTAAAACCTTGGAAAGTTTTCTGCCTGGCAGAATGTTCAAACGGACATCCGGATCCAGGCTGACGTTCTTGCCGATTCGCGGGTCTGGTATGCTTTTTCGCTTCATAAGTCGCGCTCCTTTAGCGGCGCCATTTTATATCCTCCGCCTGCGAAAAGAAAAAGGGCAGGCATGATAGGCAGGCGATACCGCGCCTGTGCATCGGCGCCGAGGGTCACAGCCGTAAAATAGACCACGGGCGCCGCGATCAGCAGCGTCAGGCGCCACCCTTCCGCCATCCAGCTCCTGTGCATGCCCAAGATCGCCAGAAGATACACGACGCCTAAGAAAGTCATGTAGAGAAAAAGGAAAAGCAGGGTCACAGGCTGTCGCTGGATCAGCTCTTTGGCTTGTTCCCAAGCCGTTTGCGTGGAAAGAATCGTCTGGTGTGCGGGATCATAGCGAGGGTCTTTCATAAACATCCACGTCGCCACCTTGATGGAATTCCCAGCGAACAACTTAAGAAAGTCGTGAAACATCACTTGCGCATAGACGCTCCAATGCGTAAGCAGATAACGTGCAGCCCAGGAACTGGGTGTCTTCGGGTCGGGCGATTGCTCGTAGGCTTTTTGAACGATCTGCGCCGCTTGTTCAAAAGGCACTCCTTTGTCCCGCATCTCCACGAGCGCCGTCCGGATCAAAAAGAGATTGGAATCCTGTACCGTGCTGAAGGTCCACTGACCTGAAATACTCTGGTTTCGAGCATACCAGCCTGCCAACGGAAGAAGCATGACGAGCATAAAACCCGCGAGCTGCTTTGAAGTGACTCTGGGTCTGAGCCGCCCTGCAAAAACAATGAGCAGGGCGGCCAGGAGTACGGCAAGGTAGAGGCTGACCGGCCTGACGAAGGCTGAAGCGGCCGTGGCTGCTCCCGCCAGAAGAAACTGGCGTCGTGCGATTCCATAGAGCGACAGGCAAACGAAAAACACAAACAGGATGTCCGTCAAAATATAAGCGCAGTGGATGACGTTGACAAAATCCACCGCCATCGCGATGCCGGACAACAGCGCCGTTCGCGCATCCTTCCTCCAATAGAAGAATGCGGCCCCATAGACAAGCCCCGCCGAAAGAGCATTCAGGATAGCCTGTATCCATTGAACGGCGCGGTGCCGGAGACTCCCATCGGTATTCAGAAAAGGGACAAGAAACAGCGGATATCCCGGAGTCCTGTTCAGCTCAGGCACCAGTTTCCCTTCCTTGAGGGTGGCATAAGCTCCGTGATTTTTTAAAGATATCGCTGGACCTGTATAGGATGGAGTGTCGGCAAAGTATGCGTACCTTGGATCTGGTCCGATGGCCAGAAGAAAGACGGCTCGAACGCTGAGCGCAAGACCCACCACGAGCCAGAATCCCCGCGACGCGCTCATTTTCGCCTTCCGCTCATCAGAAGAAAGAGTGGCATGATGATGCGCAGCCAGTCGCCGCCGGGGCGGATCTTGGAATAATTGGTCTTGGTGGGGTAATTTTTACTGACCGGCACTTCCTGGAACGGTACTTTCAATTTAAGAGCGTAATAGTGAAGGTAGTATTCGAGCTCATACGTCCCCAGCCAGGGTTGCTGCCACCGGACTTCAGGTTTCCGCAAAAAAGTGACGCGATACGCGCGAAAGCCGTTGGTCACGTCGGTCAAATGGCGCCTCATACAGACGCTCCATATCCAGCTGAACAGCTTAATAGCGAAAAAACGCCGCCACGGGAGATTCTTCCATTCTCCCCCCTGCAAAAATCGAGAGCCTTGGACATAGTCCATTCCTTCGCTGATCGCGCTCAGCAGGCGTGGAATTTCGGTGGGATCATCTTTGCCATTGCCCGCCAGCACCACGACCGTATCGTAACCGTGTTCCATGGCGTAAGCGAATCCGTCCTGCAGGCATTTTCCGACGCCGGTTCTCGCCGGGTGGCGTAGTGTGGCGAGTCCGCTGCGTTGAATTTCCTGCGGTGTGCGATCCGTAGAAGCGTCATCCATCACCAGCACATCGGATACCTCCCGGCGGAACTTTCCTAAAAGGGATGCGATGTGGGCTTCTTCGTTATAGACCGGAACGATGGCAAGGGCTTTCACAACCAGTGACGTTTGCCGGGCTGATGACTGGAGGCTTCCAGCGCTTCGAGGACACGGACGACGCGTGCGCCAAAGCGGCCATCATTGATAGGCGGCTTGCCGGTGTGAATCGCCTGAATGAACGCCAGCATTTGAAGGCGAAGGGGTTCTCGGGCATCCAGGTGCGGGCTGAGAATGTCGCCGGATCGGTACGTCAATTGAAATTCACCGAAGGTCTCGGGATTACGCACGACGCCCTGGTCAAAAATCTTCACTTTTTCGTTGCTCGCAGCATCATCATAGAGCACCATGCGTTTCGAGCCCACGATCGTCGTCATACGTAGCTTGGAAGGCGCCAGCCAGCTGACATGCAGGTGCGCGAGGATCCCTTTCGGGAAACCCAGCGTCGCAAAGCCGACTTCTAGTATTTTCTTACGCACATGCGAGGACCCTTCAGCGCAGACCCAGAGCGGGTCCTGATCAAGCCAATAGAGAAAGATGGAAATGTCATGCGGCGCAAGATCACGAAAAACGCTCACGTCCGGCTGGAAGAGACCCAGATTAACGCGTGAAGAATTCAGGTAATAAATATTCCCCAATGTCCCTTGATCGATCAGCGACTTGATCTTCTGGACAGGCGGGCTGTAGAGAAAGGTGTGCCCCACCATCAGAATGCGCTTTTTCTTCTTCGCTAGAGCGACGAGATGATCCGCTTCACGTCCGAACATGCTGAGAGGTTTTTCTACGAAGACATGTTTTCCGGCAAGCAAAACATCTTTTGCAATGCGGTAATGCGTAGAGACCGGTGTCGCAATCGCTACGGCGTCCAAGGCCGGATCGCCGAGCATGATGTGATGGTCTTTGAAAAGTCGAGTGCTCGGATAGCGGTTTTGATAGGGCTTCAGACGTTCCTGCTGCAGGTCGCAGATGGCGTGGAGTTTGGTATCCGGCAGATCGGCCACGTTGCGGATGATATTGGGTCCCCAATACCCCGTGCCGATCACGCCGATGTGCTGGATTTTCATGGCGCGCTAATTTAACAAATCGAATACGCTAAGTCGACCATTACCGGATGGTAGTTTTTCTGGGTTGTCTTGAGAACACGTAGATGCGGTCTGGTGTATAGAGCATATCGGGTACTCGACGTGAGACTTTCCACCGTAAAAAGCTGAAATTCCTGCTGAAGGTTTGCTCTAGCCGATAGGGGTATTGAGTCTGTAAACGCTGCTGGAGCATCTCGGCCTCCTGAGAGGAGATTTCCTTATCGGAGAAGACGATAAACTCCGGGTTACGCTCGGAAATCTTATGGATATGTGCCACGCGTTTTTGCCAATCCGCACCACTCAGTCTTAAGAAGCGATAGTCGGGCAGTCCTTGGTATTCCGGGTGACGGAATTTTCTGTCGATGACACCGGGAGAATGCAGGACGGAGGGCTCATTTAAGAGTCCGATGGTCGCATGAGGTCGGATATGGTCGACGATCCATCGTGAGGCTTCATCACGAATGTCTTCCTGGCCGAGTAAACGGAAAAAAGCACCATAAAAGACGATATAGGACACAAGGACGGTGCCGAGGAGAGCAGAAAATAAAACGACAGACTTTTCCTTAAGGGCCGTCAGCCACTGACTGCCCGCCATCACAAAAAACGGTACTGCGGGCAGGATGCGGCCGGGCGTTGCCATTTCCCCTGCGCGGACGATCGGAAGCAGAAGTAAAGCCAGCCAGCTGAGCAGAAGCCAGTCTTTTTTCCTGGGTCTGCGCAGAGTCCATCCTACTCCAACGAGACTGATCATCCATAAGGGCCAACCAAGCGCATTGGCGAATGCAGAATTCGCAAAGGAGAGTTTATCGAGGAAACTTACACGGCTCGAGGTGACGACGTCGCCAAGGGCGCTCATGCTTTTCATGAACTCCGCATGTTCGATCAGGATGTAGGGGTTTCCGAGGAGATAGGCAACCACCAGGCAGCCTGTGCCCAACACGAGCTTTTTGAAATCAGACTTCCATTGCCCCGCCAAAAGATAAACCAACGGGAGCATTACAAGAAGCGGTCCGGCGTTCAGTCGCGCGGCGAGGGCGATCCCTATGGCGCCACCCGATAAGACATAAGACTTGGTTGTTCCCTCCTGCAGGGTTTTCAAAAGGCAAAAAAATGCAACGAGTATCCAAAACAGTCCCGGAACATTCACAATGAGATACCTCGAATGAACCACATGGGAGGGCAGGGTGGCGAGAAAAAGTCCCGTCAAAAGACCCACGGCGCCACTGGCGTACTTCTTTCCCAGCCAATAACACACCGGAATGGAGAGAAGGCCGAAGAGCGCACTCAAAAGTCTTCCGACGAGATAGAACTTTCCCCATTCGTCGATGTGTTCGTAATAGAACTCTTTTGAGGGAGTCACCGTGAGCCACCCGGTCATCGAAACCAGTTTTAGCGAGATGCAGTACACATAAAAATGAAAAGCGCCTTCAGATAAAGAGTTGGGGATCCGATCGGTGACGTAATTAAAGTCACCTTCGGAAGGATGAATTTCCTGAAGCTTGCTGACCGCCGTGCTCTCGTCGCTATTGCCTGTAGCGGTGCGGTATTGATTAGGAAGCGTCCACCCGATGCGGTAAACGCGCAAAAAAGCGCCCAGAAGCCCGATGAGAGTCAGAGCCAGGACCAGCCTATGGCGAGAAGTCATGCTTAGGGGTGAGGTTAGGAGACGATGATCAGGTCGCGCAGAAAATGCTCCAGCCCGTGGCCGCTTTGCGCCTGAATTCTGTCAAGGAACGAAGTCCTTTTAGCGTTCGCAGGATGTAGCTCGGACGCATATAGAACCGTCTGTGCGCGAGGGCTGAGAGTTCCAGCAATTCTTCCTCGGGGAGCGTTTCCGTCCAGTACGGAGGCGTGAAGTCTTGCAGAGGGTTCTCCGCAAAGCGTTTCCAATAATCCTCTTTAATGAAGCCGGAGGTGAGTCCCTGCGAGTAAAGCTCGGTGGCTGGGAAAGGCGTTGTGATGGAGAACTGAGCGAAGTCAGGATTAATGTCAATAGCGTACTCGATGGTTTCGAGAACCTGCTCGCGGGTTTCCGTCGGATGACCGATCATGAAGTAGGTCAGCAGCTGCATGCCGGTCTCTCGGATAAAGTCAAAGGTCTTCCTGGCTTTATCAAGATTCAAGTGTTTACGAATGACCTTAGAAATTTGAGCTGTTCCGCTTTCGACACCTATGTGAATGCGTAAGCAGCCAGCTTCTTTCATGGCTACGATGATGTCGTGGTCCATGAGGGTGAGAACGTTAGCTCGCACATCCCAGCCGATTTTTAGGCCGCGGCGCTTGATCGAGGCGCAGATGTCCAGCACGCGCTTCTTGTCAACGGTGAAGGTGTCGTCCACCATAAAAATTTCTTCAAAGCCCATCTTCTTGCAAAGTTCCATTTCGTCCACGACCCGCTCTGCGGAGACGGCTCGGAATTCTTTGCCGGTGTGACGGAAACAGAAGGAGCATTGGTACGGACAACCACGGCTCGTAATCATGGTGGTGATGTACTTGTGGTGGCTTAAGAGGGAGAAGTATTTTTCAGATTTGATGATGGTGCGATCTGGAAAGGGTATGGAGTCCAGATCTTGAATGGTGCCTGCTGGGCAGCTGGACTGGACCTCGCCGTTGCGCTTGCAGGAAACTCCTGGGACATTCAGTTCATCGGTTTTCTTATAGATGGCTTCAATCAGCATCGGGAAAACGAGTTCCCCTTCTCCTTGAAGGACGTAATCGATGGACGGCATGGCCGCTGTTTCTTTCGGATAGATGCTGCCATGAGGACCGCCCATAATGACTTTCGCTTGAGGAAAGAGTTCTTTCGTCAGGTTGGCGATGACCACCGCATCCACAATGGTAAAGGTGGTTGAGGTAATGCCTACGATATCGGGATTGTGTCCCTTAATGGCCGCGCGTACCTGCTCTGCGTTCAATATGTCTGCGTCGCAATCGAGGATGGCCACTTCATGCGGGGTGCCTTTCATCATGGCGGCGAGATACATCAAGCTCAGAGGCGGCAAGGCGCCTGAACGAGATTCCACCATGCCCGGCACATGGGTGCGAAGTTTGTAATCCGAAGGCGGCTGAACCAATAAGATTTTCATGCGTTTTTCTCCTCTGCCTCGTTCGGGAGGCGGCACACGCGTTCTTGCAGAATAGCTATAGCTTGATTAAGCGATATGTTCTGCGAACGCAAACTTGATAGCTCTACGGAAAAGTGTACCGCAAGCATCAAAACAAACATAAGACCTAGAAAAAATAGAACGGACGCAGGGTATTTCGCGCCCATAAAAACCGTAATACGCTCCAAAAAGCTTTCCCGGGTGGCAACCACAATGAAAGAGACACCCATCACGAACCAAAAGATTGAATAAGCTTCGCGCATCGCGCGCCGGCGCACCAAATAAAGGACAAACCCCATGAAAACGAGGCTAATGGAGACTGTGATGTATTGATGCGGCAGTATCACTTTGTTTTTTTCTCCTTACCATTATATGACAGTAACGCTGCCATAATTGAGAGCGAAGTCTTGCATATGTATAGCAGGGATTTTGTGAAATTGAAAGAGGAAATTCCAGTTGTTCTGGGTCTCATAATAATAGGTATTTCTTTGATTTTTAGACCCGAAAACGCCAATAAAATCAATGTTTCGGCATCCGGAAAGTCATCAGGATAATTTCGTACGAAGAAATCAATCGTTTTTCGATTAGCTGCCCGGAAACCCGACGTCACATCAGTGATTTTTTGACGTGTAATACACGAAGTCACAAAGGAGAACAGGGAGATGCCGACAAGGCGTGGAAGGGTGGCTTTGTAGCTATTCTGTTGGATGAAACGTGATCCAATGACGAGGTCGGCCTCGCCCTTGTCCAGCGGAGTGATAAGCTCCATGATCTGTTCAGGAGGATGCTGTCCATCACCATCGACCTGGACAGCAATCTCGTAGCCTTTCTGATGGGCATATCGGTAACCCGTCTGCATGGCTCCCCCAATCCCCAGGTTATAAATCGTCGTGATGGTCGGAACGTGAAGCTGCCCGCAGATTTCCAGGGTGCGGTCCGTGGAGCAATCATTGATGACAATAATATCGGCAAAGGGCGCTTTTTCGCGCAAATCGGCCACCAAACTCGGCAGGGTGGCTTCTTCGTTGAAAGCGGGTACAATCGTCAGGATTCTTAGGCGAGGCTTCGTCAGGACCATCGTTTCCTTAAAGTAACGGATGCAGAATCAAGTAAAAAGCCACTTTTTTGATAGATTTTCCAAGCGACGTAATTTCTGAGCTGGGTTCCCACTTCTACCCCGTCCACTCGCCTTTGGAAATAAGCCAGGGCCTTATCCACTAACAAATATCCAACCTTTCGCCCGCGGAATTTGGACGCCACGGCGATCAGCACGATCCGGCCTATTCGTTTTTTCTGCTCATTCACATCAATATCCAACGAAATGAAGCCGCACGGCGTGTCGCCTTGGAGCGCGACGAGCACCGCATCGGATTTTCCAAGGCAGGAATTTTCAATCCATTTCGCATGGGCGTTATCCGAGCGCCGCCTGGGGATAGAGTCGTCGGCATGAAAGCGGTCATAGACAAAAGATTCTTTAGAAATGAGGGCCAGACGGGGTATGTCCATGGGGTGAAAATGACGTACGCGGATCCCCGGGACCCCACGCACCCGGGGTTTGTGACTGCCTAAGCGCCACGTCGTCAAAATGTCGACGATTTGAAATCCACGTGCCAGTAGACTTTGGAGTTTATCCCACTCCGTCACTTCCACACGGGAAAGGAGGTATTTAATCTTCTTTTGACGGGCACTCTGCAGGAGGCTGGAGAGGTTCTCTCTCTGCCATGGTCCGCCAATACGCCCTACGCAGAGGCCCAGTATCTCGGAATCCCAGGGGAGGACTTCAACGGAATGCGTAACTCGTTTTTTCAAGAGGCAGCGCTGCTGAGGGTAGCGACGGACTCTTTGACGGCCGAGACTACGCGCTGGATATCGCGTGACGTCATGCCGGGATAGAGCGGTAAGGAGAGGATGCGTTGAAAGATATCTTCAGCCACGGGAAAGTCACCTGGCTTGTAGCCAAAGGTTTTGCGGTAGTAGGGATGAAGATGAAGCGGAATAAAATGAACACTTGTCCCGATGTTCCGCTGCTTCAGTGCTTCGATGAGACGGTCTCTCTGAACGTTGGATTCCCGACGGATGAGGATCGGGTAAAGGTGCCAGGAGTGGCGCGCATAGGACGCCTGTTCCGGAGGCGGCACCACCGCGTTGACGCCACGAAATCCCTTCGTGTACAGACATGCATAGGCGTACCGTGTTTTGATGAATTTTTCAAGTCTTTTCAGTTGAACAATGCCCAGCGAGGATTGAAGGTCCGTCATGTTGTATTTATACCCGCACTCCTCAATCTCATAAAACCAGCTGCCTTTTTTGTCATAGCGTTTCCACGCATCTTTGCTGATCCCGTGTAGGCTTAAGAGCCGAATCTTGTCCGCCAGCGCTGCCGAAGGAGTGGTGACCATCCCGCCTTCACCGGTCGTCATAGTTTTAATGGGATAAAAACTGAAGCAGGTAGGGTTTTCTCCACCGCCGATCATTTTGCCGTTGTAGCGCGTTCCCACCGCATGGGCAGCGTCCTCGATTACGAAAAGGTTGTGCTGCCTAGCTAACGCGTTAATCTCATCCATGTTGCAGGGATGACCTGCGTAATGCACTGCAATAATGCCTTTCGTGCGTGGAGTAATCTTTTTTTCTATCTCACGAACGTCGAGGCAGAAATGTTTTGGTTCGATGTCGGCCAGCACGGGCCGCGCGCCGAGTAGCGCAATCATATTTCCGGTCGCTGCAAAAGTCAGCGTGGAGGTAATGACTTCATCGCCTGACTGTACCCCCAAGGCGCGAAGCGTGAGATGGAGTGCCGCCGTGCAGGAACTCAATGCGACGGCGTGCGCGGCGCCTGTATAGCGGCAAAAATCGGCTTCGAATTTAGCGGTTTTCGGCCCGGTGGTCAGCCAGCCGGATTTCAGCGTGTCGACGACTTCACGGATTTCTTCAGCCCCGATCGTAGGGAGAGCGAAGGGGAGGTAGGGCACCTTCATAGACGAAGACTTTCTCATCGATAGAGATAATGGACGTTGTAATAAATAGCATCTTTGTAGTTTGAAATTTTGCCGTTCTGCCAAAGCGTTTCAATTTCGTTCATACCGTCCAAAAGCGTTTTGCTGGCTTTGTATCCCAGGACTTTCTTGACCTTGTCAAAATTCACTTCGTAGCTGCGATTGTCTGTCGTGTCTGGCATTTGCTTGATGCGGGTGCCGGGGAATCTCTTCACGACGGCCTCTGCGATTTGATGAACGCGAAAATTCTGCTCGTTCGAGCCAAGATTAAAGATCTGCTTTTCACAGACTTTCGCCGGCGCTTCGAGCGCCAGACGGAAACATTCGGCCACATCGCGAGCATGGACCAGCGGCCGCCACTGCTGTCCGCCATAGACGCTGATCTCCTTTTCCATGAGAGCACGGATCGTCAGAATATTCAGGACCAGATCGAATCGCATGCGGTGCGAGCCGCCATACACCGTCGCCAGACGAAAAATCGTGGGTGAGATGGCGCCACAATTTTCAAAGAGAACTTCTTCAGATTTTAATTTGGATTCAGCATACAGGGACACGGGGTTGGTCGTCGATTGTTCATCGGCTTTCTGGTCCTGAAACCCGTAAACGCTGCAGGTGGAAGCGAAAAGGAAGCGCTCCACATGAAAGTATTTTCCCATTTCAACCAGGACTTTGGTGGCTTCGTAATTAATGGCGAGCGCTCGATCGTGGTCTTTCTCACAGGCGGGATCCCCAACAATGGCGGCCAGATCAATGATGGCATAAACGCCTTTCATGGCCGCGACGGCGTCTTCGATATGACAAATATTTCCCTGTAAAAATTCGTACCGGTCTTTGCCGAGATAAGGTTTGACCCCTTCCCCGCCGTAGGTCAAATTATCCATGACTCGAACGCGGAATCCGGCGTTCAGCAGGACGTCGGCTACATGGCTGCCAATATACCCCCCGCCACCCGTCACCAATATCAGCTTATTCATCTATAATTCAACCCAAATCACTCGCGAATTATATCTCACTCGGACATAAATTTAATTGAAAACTTGCAGCAAATCTCTCATACTTACCCGATGAAAGGAAGCCAATGAAACCCATTTGCCTCATCATACCGCCTTCACTCTTTTTACTGGATGAACGCGTCTTTATGACGCTTGGCCTGCTGCGGGTCGCCGCAGCGCTTGAAAAAGCCGGGGTGCCGGTAGAAGTGGTGGATCTTTCCGGAATTGAAAACTTTATCGAAGCGTTGGAATGTCATGCGGCGAAATCTCAGGCCAACATCTTCGGCCTGACCTCGACTACCCCTCAAATGCCAGCGGCCAGTAAGATTGCAGCAGCCTTACGGCGCGTGCGTCCGGATGCCAGACTTATTCTAGGCGGACCGCATCCTACCCTCGTTCACGCAGCGTATAAAAAGGAAGCCAAGGCCGGGCGAACAGGCCGCGCTCATATCGCTTTCGAATCGTTAGCCAAAGCCTTTGATGTGATTGTCGCGGGTGATGGAGAATCGGCTATTTTTGACGCGATCGCGGAAAATCCCCCTGCTTTAATTGACGCCGATGATCCTAAATCCACGCTCTTTTTAAACAATGAGAGATTGAATCTGCTTCCCTTTCCTTCACGGCATCTGGTCGATGTGGACAGCTATCACTATTTCATCGAAGGAGAACGCGCGCTCAGCCTCATCGCGCAGCTGGGATGTCCGTTTTCCTGCGGCTTTTGCGGAGGACGAGAGTCTCCCATGCTCCGGCGCGTGCGCATGCGAACTACGGAAAACGTCGTGGCGGAAATTCTTCAAATGCATCAGCAGTACCACGTCAAAGGGTTCATGCTCTATGACGATGAATTAAACGTCAACCCTCAGATGATTGAGCTCATGAACGCGATTGCGAAAACGCAAACGGACCTGGGGACAGAGTTCAGGCTTCGTGGATTTATCAAATCGCAGCTTTTTACAGACGCCCAGGCGGAGGCGATGTATCGCGCAGGATTCCGCTGGATCCTCACCGGATTTGAGTCAGGCTCTCCGAGAATTCTTGAGAACATCAATAAGCGTGCGACGCGGGAAGAAAACACGCGATGTGTGGAGATCGCGCGTCGCCATGGCTTGAAAGTGAAAGCGCTCATGTCGATCGGCCATCCCGGCGAGAGCCCTCAGACCATTCAAGAAACACAGGAGTGGCTTCTGGAGAATAAGCCCGATGATTTTGACGTGACCATCATCACGACGTATCCCGGCACACCCTATTACGACGAGGCCGTCCGTCATCCTGACAAACCCAATGTCTGGGTGTATACCTACACGAAAACTGGCGATCGGCTTTACAGTTATGAAGTGGACTATACGCGGGTCGCCGATTATTACAAGGGGGATCCCAACGGAGGGTATAAGTCTTTCGTCTACACCGACCATCTTTCGTCCGAAGACCTCGTCCAGCGGCGCGATGCTGTAGAAGCTGAAGTCCGCGCGAAGCTCCATATTCCGTTTAATGCATCACGCGCCGCCACGCGTTTTGAGCATTCGATGGGACAGTTTCAGCTCCCTCCTTCTATTTTGCGAACCAGCAGTGCCACACCCATCACGAAGCTCGCCTCTTGAAGCTCTCTCTCATCATCCCGGTTTATAACGAAGCGCCTACGCTGCGCTCCATTTGGGAGATCCTGCACAAAATTCAATGGCCGACCGAGGTAGAGTATCTGGTCGTCGATGATGGCTCTTCCGATGGATCGCCGGAGATTGCGCGTACGCTCGTAGGACCCCATGATCAATTGATTGTCCAACCGAAGAATCAGGGCAAGACCGCCGCCGTCCTCGCGGGGATTGCGGCGTCCACAGGCGACATCATCGTTATTCAGGATGCGGACCTGGAATACGACCCCCAAGATATTGTCCGTTTGATGCAGCCCATTCTCGAAGGAAAAGCCGACGCCGTGTACGGCTCACGCTACAAGCAGTCGGGCGATCAGATCCAGCGCACCTATCACCGGTTGGGAATTCGTCTTTTGACGCTTTTTTCTAATTTTTGCACGGGAATCTATCTGACGGATCTGGAAGGGTGTTACAAAGTCTGGCGAGCTGATCTGTTGAAGAATATTGCAGTGAAAACCTCGGGATTTGATTTTGATCCGGAAGTAACGGCGAAGATCGCCAAACTACGCGTCCGCATGCACGAATCACACATCTCTTATTATCCGCGGGCCTATGTCGAAGGAAAGAAAATCCGGATGTCCGATGGATTTTCGGCGTTGTGGACGCTTTTCCGCTTCAGCTTTCTGACGCGCTTTAAGAAATGCTTTAAACCGACGCTTCCCGCGCGTTATCTTTTCCCAGGCCAAAGTCTTTAAGCGCTATCACCAAGCCCGCTGCCAGAAAAGGCATCATCGAAATGCG
>JANLWZ010000324.1:0-4508 GCA_031364865.1 Elusimicrobiota bacterium | reverse complement strand
CACGAACTCCAGTCGATGTTCCACGCCACGGAAAGAAGCCAGCACCCGTCGAATAACACGGAGCGGGACGTCCGCGGCAACGGTGATGGCGGCAGAAGCCAAAATGTTTTCGACGTTATGCGGCCCGGGGAGATGGGTCTTCAGCGTCCACCTTGCCCGGTGAGCACCCCATCGCAGCACGACCTGACCTTCTTCCCAATAAATGCCTGAAGTCAGACGCTTTTTACGGCTGAACCAGAACACTTTGGCTTTGCAGGACTTCGCCAGCTTTCGGCAATACAGGTCATCCGCGTTTAAAACACAAACGTCGCCAGCCGTTTGATTTTCAAAAATTCGCGCTTTCGCTCCCACATAAGCGGCCATCGTGCCGTGATGCTCCAGATGATCAGGCGTGATGTTCAGGATTGCGGAGATCTGCGGATGAAACGTGTGAATGTCTTCCAACTGATAGCTGGAGACTTCCGTCACGACATCGTGGTCCTGTTGCACTCCGCTTACTAGATCTGAGAGCGGAGTGCCGATATTGCCGCCTACCCAGGTTTTTCGTCTGGACGCATTCAGCAGCTCGCCGACCAGCGTCGTCGTGGTAGTTTTACCGTTGGTCCCTGTGATGGCCACTAATTTTCTGCAGGTCAAACTGTTGTAGGCCAGCTCCAGTTCGCTCCAAATCGGGATTCTCTTTTTTACCGCATTACGAAGGATGGGAAGATGCGAAGGGACGCCGGGACTGCGAATAATGAGGTCGCTGGAAAGCAGACGGCTGGAATGTTTTCCAAATTCGGATGGGATGTTTTTGGGAAAGTGAGCCGGCCGTTTGCCGCTGTCGCTTAAAAAGATCTGTGCTCCCAGCTTCTGGAGAAGGCGGACCGCGGCTAGTCCTGAGCGCCCGGCACCGATAACCCCGACGTTAAGACCAATCATCGGGTGCGATTATCGCAGTTTGAGAGAGCCGAGCGCGATAAAGGCAAGAATGGTGGCGATGATCCAGAAGCGTATCGTGACTTTGGATTCTGCCCAGCCCAGCAGTTCAAAATGGTGATGCAGTGGCGCCATTCTGAAGAAGCGTTTCTTATGAGCGCGGAAGACGTAGACCTGAATAAGGACGGAAAGCGCTTCGGCGACAAATATTCCGCCGGCAATGACGAGCAGGAGTTCCATTTTGATCATGAGTGCCGTGACGCCGATGGCGCCCCCTAGAAAAAGAGAACCTGTATCACCCATGAAGACTTCCGCGGGGTGCGCGTTGTACCAGAGAAAACCAAGACAGGCGCCGATCAGAGCCGCCAGAACCACGCTCAGTTCACCCGCGCCAGGCACCGAGATGATGCGCAGGTATTCCGAGAATTTCGCGTGGCCTGCGAGATACGCCAGGATGCCGTATGTCAAAGCGGTGATGACGAGCGTGCCGCAGGCCAGCCCATCCAGACCGTCCGCCAGATTAACGGCATTGGAAGAACCGACAAGAACCATCATGCAGAACGGAACGTAGTAAGACCCCAGATAGATAAACCATTCTTTGGCATAAGGCACGCTGATCGACGTGCTGTAAGCAACATTGGGCGGGTCGACATAAAGATACGCCGCGACACCGAGACCCAAAATCAACTGAATAGCCATCTTCACGGAGGGTGAGATACCGTCCTTACGTCCTTCTCTTGTTTTGAGCAGATCGTCGATAAAACCCAGGAGGCAAAGGACGCTGCAGGTGATGAGATACACGAGCACAAACCGGTCGGAGAGCCTGGCCCATAAAAGGGAGGAGACCGTCATCGCCAGAAAAATAATAAGTCCCCCCATCGAGGGAGTGCCTGTTTTCGTTTGATGCTGCGCCGGGGTATCGGCTCTGACCTTGTGCGAACGCTTGCGCTTTAGCCAGCGGATGATGGCGGGTCCCGTGACTAAAGAAATGATCAATGACGTTAAGAAGGCGCACACCGACCGGAAGGTGATGTACTGAAAGATATTGAGCGGCGAAAATAGGAGTTTAAGCTGGTATAGGTGATAGAGCATGGCTGACCTCTTCGAGTTTCATGCGGCGTGATGCCTTAAAGAGTATGGCAGTATTTGGCTGTTTTTCAAGAGCTTGCCGGAGCGCATCCGTTAATTTAGCTTTTTTTCTGTGCCGTTCGATCTGTCCCTTGAATGAACCTGACTTCGCGCCTTCTTCGATAAACCGTGCATCGCGTCCGTACAAATAGATGCGTTCGACGGGAAATTGGCTGATCCATTGCCCCAGGTCACGATGCTCTTCTCGTGCTCCCGGTCCGAGCTCCCGCATATCCGATAAGACGAGCCACCGCGGGCGATCGGCATAGCTCTGACAAAAACTCTCAATGGAGGCGCGCATGGAAGAAGGATTGGCGTTATAGGCGTCGTCCACAAGGACGGTCTTGGAAGGCGTCATACGCACTTCCATCCGCATGGGGACAGCTTTAAAACTAGCGAGGCCCTCGACGATTTCTTTGGGCATGATGCCCAGGGCATGCGCGGTAGCTGCTGCAGCAAGCGCATTGTGGACCTGGATGGCGCCGGTCGCTGGCAGCAGAACCGGATAAAGGTTTTTGCCAATGCGGAGCGTAAACTTGATCGGCCAAGTGTTCGCCACAATGTCTTTGGCTCCTACTTGGGCGTCTTCACCCATACCATAAGTGACTACATGACATGGAAGCGACGCTGCACATGCTTTCAGCAAAGGATCATCGAGATTGATGATGGCTGTCCCCTCTTTAGGCAGAGCGTCGAACAGTTTTTTGTTTTCGTTCAGAACGCCTTCCGTCGTCTTGAAGAACTCCAGGTGATCCTTACCGACATTCGTGATCAGGGCAACCTTGGACTTCGCAAGATCCGCCAGGAGATCCATGTCTCCCGGTTTGGAAGTCCCCATCTCCAGCAGCACGTAACGATGATCCGGCTCAGATTCCGTCAGCATCAGAGGAAGGCCGATCTGATTGTTGAGGTTCCCCCGTGTGGCCAGTGTCTTGCCCATCCGCGCAAGGATCTTCGCAAGCATTTCCTTAGTGGTCGTTTTGCCGTTGGAGCCCGTGAGGCCAATAAATATGGTTTGGGTCGCTTTGGTCCGTGCCAGGCGAGCCACGTCCTGCAATGCGGTGAGAGTGTCTTTGACGTGAAGGATCGGCAGGTTCCTCTCGCTATCCAGCTCCAGTTGTGCATCAAGGCGCTCGACCACCAAGGCGCTGGCGCGCTTCTGCGCGGCGGCTTTCAGAAATTTGTGGCCGTCAAACTTGGGTCCGGAGATGGCGAAGAACGTATCGCCCGCCTGAAGGGTTCTCGAGTCGATGGAAACGCGGTGACAGGGGGTGTGGGGCGATCCCAGAATCAGTCTTCCTTCGGTGGCGCGGACCAGTTCACCCAGGGTGACGTTCACGCTTGAGCATCCAGGAGTTTTTTGGCGACTTCACGGTCATCGAAGGGAATGGTTTTAGCGCCGAGGATCTGATAGTTTTCGTGGCCTTTGCCCGCGATGAGCACGATATCCCCGCTCGCCGCGCCGGCGATGGCCTTTTCGATCGCTTCTTCACGATCCTGAATGATTTCGTAATGATCTGCGCGAACCCGCCGGACCCCGACCTCGATATCCAGCAGAATCTTGGCCGGTTCTTCGCTCCGCGGATTGTCGGAAGTGACAATGACTTCATCGCTGAGTTGAGCGGCGGCTTCGCCCATTAGCGGGCGTTTCGCTCTATCGCGATCGCCGCCGCATCCAAAGACAGTGATCAGACGCTTGGGTTTCAGTTTTCTTAAAGCGGTCATGACCTTTCGCAGCGCATCGTCCGTATGCGCGTAATCGACCACCACCGTGACGCCACGCCTGGAAGTGAAGCGCTCCATGCGGCCGGGAACACCGATCGTCGACTGAAGACCTTCCACAATTTGCGAACCTTTCAAACCTTGAGCAATACCGACGCCTGCAGCCGCCAGCGCATTCATCACGTTGTATTCGCCTACGAGAGGAAGCCTTACGGCAAATTTTCCGGAGGGCGTGCACAAATCAAACCGGCTCCCGGTCGAATCACATTCAAGATTCCTGGTATAGAGATCACTGGGCTCATGCAGCCGATAGTGAAGCTTAGGCACCGGTGTTCCGCTGGTCACTTTCTCCGCCCAAGGATCATCCGCGTTAATGACGGCGCAGCGCGGAAAAGATTTGGAAGATTTTGAACCGAGCGAGGAAAAGAGTTTAGCTTTGGCGGCGGCGTACTCGTCCATGGACTTATGAAAGTCTAAATGATCCTGCGTAAGATTCGTGAACACTGCGACATCGAAGTCCACGCCTTCCACACGCGAAAGCGCCAGTGCATGGGAGGAGACTTCCATAATGCAGGCCTTCGCGTCCCGCTGCACCAGCTCCGCAAGGAACCGTTGAATCTCCGAAGCAAAAGGCGTCGTGTTGGGTGCCGGACGAAGTTCCTGTCCGATGCGGTAATTGATTGTTCCCATCACGCCAGACATCCATCCGGCTTTTGCAAAAATCGATTCGATGAGATAAG
>JANLWZ010000318.1:0-2417 GCA_031364865.1 Elusimicrobiota bacterium | reverse complement strand
CGATGAACAAGCCTTATCTGTACCCGTCACGTGGGCAATCAACGCCGCTCAAGCTGGAGCTTTTCAAATACGGAGAGTTCTGGGTCAAACGAATCCCTTCGAAGAGCCGAGTATTTCCAACCTCCGGCAATGGCTGAATGAAAGGCGCGAGAAGCTGGTCATCTCCACCCGCCAGGGACAGTTCAATTTTCATTTCTCCCAGGATGTCACCGCACTTGCCATACGGCATCAAATCAATGCGTATCACAACGATGAGTATGTGGGACATATCGACTTTACTTATAACGTGTGGACACATCGAGCGTGGATGCATATGGCATTTCAGTCCACTTACTTGGGTCGCGCCGCTATTGAAGTGCCAAGAGAATTTCGCTACCAAGGGGTGGGGCGTCAGTTGCTGCATCTGGCAAGAGTTATCGCTCGGCTGGAAGGCGCCAAAACATTTACTGCGCAAGGCGTCCTATACGAACGGTTCCATTTTTATCTTTCGCAAGGATTTCAAAGGCTCTATTACTGGGACGACAGCTGGAGTCCCAGCTGGGATTTTCGTTGTTCTCTGAAGGACTATCCTCTCACGCTAGAATTACACGATGCGGATTTATCTCCCGCCAAAACGCTTTCATTTCTCGATCGAATCACCATCAAAGACACTCCGCCGGAAGAAAGAGCCTATTTGATTCACGTTTTGCGTTCGCTGCCGATCAATCCAGTCTTAGTGGCGCCTGGATTAACGATCACCGTTAATCCTCGACCTTTGCTGAAGTCATGGCCAGGAGGTAGAAGCTTCTATGCAGAAGGGTCCTATACGGCCGGAATCCGGCATATATATGTTCTGCCACGAAACCATCGTGCTCGCAAAAAGGATAGAGACAAGGGATACGCCAGTTCGGTGGCTGAGGAACTCCTTCACGATATTTACTTCAGCAATTCGCAATTTGAAAGTAAACGTCGGGAATTTGACGAACTGCTCAAGACACTAGGAGAGCGGTACAAATTTCATCCTGTTGCAGGCGAAAAGTCTTATAGCAACAGCACATTTCTGAATGACGTCTGGAATGATGAGCCAGGTTCTTTTGTAAGCGTGCCCGAGAACTATTGGCCTACCGAATTCTTTGCCAAGATGGGCAATATGTACTTGGGCATTTCTCCCTACGCGGGCATAATTCCAGAGGAAGTCAGAACCTTTTTCGAGAGCATAGGCCTGGCTGTGGAGTCACGCCGCTCTTCGGTGTCGCGAGGCGGGTCTGATCCCCAACTTGTTCATGCCACCCCCGATGGAAGTCCTCCCGCCGCCGCGCCAGCAAAGACAGCTCTCCACCGCGCGGCTTGAACCTTCCCTACATCGACTCGGGGGCGCTGACTCCCAACAATTGAAGGCCTAATTTAAGGATGGAACGAACAGCGTCGAGAAGTGCAAGACGCGCATAGCTCAATTTGTCGTCTTCGCCCAGGACGCGGTGGTGGTCATAGAAGAAGTGAAACTGTTTGGCGAGCTGTAAAAGGTAATTTGTGAGCGGATGAGGCGAATCTTCCTGCGCACACACCAGGAGCGCCTGCGGAAAGAGCGTCAGCCGTTTGATCAGGTCCCGCTCTTCCTTTTCCTTCAAAAGCCCAAGATCAGCTTTCTGGCTGTTTGCCCGGCCATCGATTCTCCCGCCTGTCTTTTCGGAAGCCTGCCTGAAGATCGAGCAAATCCTCGCGTGCGCGTACTGCAGGTAATAAACGGGATTGTCCGCGGAATGTTTTTTGGCGAGTTCCAGATCAAAATCGAGCGACGTGTTCGGCCCGCGCATCGCGAAGAAAAAGCGGCAGGCGTCTTTGCCGACTTCGTCCAACACATCGCGCAGCGTGACAAACTCGCCGGCACGCTTGGACATGACCACCGGTAGGCCGTTGCGCGTGAGCGCCACCATCTGATTGAGGATCACATGGAGTTTCGCCGGATCATAGCCGATGGCCTGCATCGCGCCCTTGACGCGCGGGACGTAACCATGATGGTCTGCGCCCCAGATATCGATGAGCCGATCGTAGCCGCGCTCAAATTTATCCGCATGGTAAGCGATGTCGGTCGCAAAGTACGTCCAGCGGCCGTCGCGCTTCTTAAGCACGCGGTCTTTGTCTTTGGTCTCTTCGTCACCTGAAGCGACAAACCACAAAGCGCCCTCTTCATCCTTCACGTGGCCGCGGTCGGCAAGCGTCTTCACATGCTTTTCCACCAGGCCTTTGCGCACGACACTGGCTTCACTGAACCACGAATCAAACTTCACACCAAACGCTTCTAAATCGGTTTTGAGCTTCTCCGTCATTTTGCCGATGGCATAGTGAACAGCCTTTTCCTGCGTTCGCTCCGGCGCCGGAACGGATGCCGCAAACTCTTTCGCTAAATCCTTCACATAATCACCGTGATAACCGTTTTC
>JANLWZ010000299.1:0-4926 GCA_031364865.1 Elusimicrobiota bacterium | reverse complement strand
TCCGAAGTGTGTCGCAACTTCTGAGGTGAAGTGCATGACTTGATACTCACCTGCAAGCTGTGTGCCCAGGCCTGTGATTCTCGTGTTTTCGCCCTGCTGCACAGACGAGTCGAACTGCCCCACAAGACCTGTGCCCGTGGTAACGGTGTGGAACGGGGCTTTGTTCTCGTTGATGAAACCATAGTAAGACGTGGCGAAGCGGAATGCCGTATCTTCAGTGAATTTCAATCCGAGGCCGAACTGGTTTGCAAAGACCCAGGGATCGGCGGAAGAGCCGCTGATTTCGTTGATGGGTAACTGAGCCAGGTTGACAAACAGGTTGAGGCGTTCGCCAGGCAGTTCGAATTGTTCCGCGTAACCTTCTGGATTGATGTCGTTGTCCCAGACGATATCAGACGCATACGTTCTCCAGATCGGGTTCGACATTTTGCCGCCGGTGATCTTGATGCGCTCATGCGCTTTCCAGGCAAGGTAAGCCTGGTCGATCTGGAGCGACTTCTGGCTCCAGGAATTTGTGAATGTCTGATTGGTCGACGCCTGTTCGCCTGTGCCGGATGCAAAACGTAGACCGGCGGTGAAGTCCTGAATCGTTCCGGCCACGCCGAGGCGCATGCGGAAGCGTTCACGATGCCGATCCACAACATTCAATGATTTGTTAAAAAAGCTCTCGTGGCGAATACGCATATCGCCGCCGAACTTGATGGTGTCCGTCCACTTTTCTCCAACAAATGTTGCGTCTGCTCTGACTTCTTGTGCCAAAGCAATAAGGCCAAGCCACAAAGCGGCCAGGGACCAGATTGCTCTCTGTATTTTCCAAAGGTTCATTTCGTTTTTCCTCCCATTAGTAGTTCTAATTAATAATAAATTGACGGACGGCACCCATAGAAAGGGGAAAAGGGGCGCCGTCCAAAGCCTCAGGCTGCTTCTCTTAATCTTCTGAGTTGTAGTTCCACGGCCTTGATTCGCCACATGAGGGCATCCGGGCCCAGCTTCTCCCTTTCCATTTCGCCTTGAAGCACTTCAAGGGATTGGATCTGCTGCCTGATGCCCGCTGCTAAGTACTCTTCTTTGACTCTAGTCACCATACCAGTGACCTCCTTATGGGTTTCATTTTGTTGGCTGTATTCTAGGAGAGGGACCGTTTTGAACCCATATCGGGGAAGTAAAAGGTAGGTGACGCTGGTGTGACAAAAAAAGGACTCGGGAGAACGATGCTCTCCCGAGTCCTTTTAGCTTTTGGTTTAAAGTCTGTGGCTAGTGCGGCTTTTCCTCGCTTGTTTTTTCCTTGTGCTTCATGTCGTGACGCTTCATCATGCCTTCTCTGCCTTTGTGCATAGCTTCTTTACATCCTGCGGAGATTTTATCTTCATAAGCTTTCAAACACGCGAATTCGCGGCCTTCACCGGGAGTAACGTTGGAGCAGTACTGCTTCAGATCGGCCGCGCAAGCCGCCTTCGTAGCCTTCATGCTTTTGTCCATGCGGTCTTTGTGCTTTTGCATGGACGCTTTACAGTCACTGGAGAGTTCACCTTCGTGGGCTTTCATGCAGTCATGAATGTTGCCGCCTCCGGGCTTCACATCACCGCACAAGCGCTGCGCGTCCTCGCGGCAGGCGCCGCCTTGCCCTTCATTCGCGAATGCGCGTGTGGCGCCAAATGCGCAGGCGAGCACAGCAATTCCTATCGATAGTCTTAACTTGTTCATAGAGACCTCCTGGTTTATAGTCCTCACTAATTAGACGCTTGAGTTGCATAAAAGTGTCAGGCCAAAGGCAGCGTCAAAATGAAGGTAGAGCCTTTCCCGACGATGCTTTCCACCGTGATGGTGCCCTGATGCGCCTCCGTGAGGTGCTTGACGATCGCCAGTCCCAGTCCTGTACCAACAATATCGTGGGTGTGCGCCTTGTTCGCTCTGTAAAAGCGTTCAAAAATTCGTGGCAGATCGCTCGGCGCAATGCCGGCGGCTGTATCTTTCACGGTGAGCGTCATCACACCTTTGCCCGGTGTCGCGTTGATTTCTACGTGACCACCGTCGCGATTGAATTTAATGGCGTTATCGATAAGATTCATGAGGATCTGGGCCAGTTTGTCTTTATCCGCACGCACTTTGGGCAGATCCGCCGCGAGCTGATTGTCCACCGTCACATTCTTCGCTTTCGCCATGGGCGCTAGACCTTTGATGAGACGCGCCGCTACATCTTGAAGGGCTATGGCTTCCCATCGGTATTCCACTTTTTTCGCTTCAATAGCAGACAAGGCCAGGACATCCTCTATCAATCGGTGGAGTTGATTGGTGTGGTCTTGAATGGTTTGCACAAATGCCCGGTTGTGCATCGGATCTTCCAAAGCCCCGGACAACAGTGTTTCGGTATACCCTTTGATGGAGGTAAGAGGTGTTCGGAGCTCATGGGAAACGTTTGCCACAAATTCTCGGCGTATATTTTCTAGTTTGCGGATCTCCGAGATGTCATGGAAAGCGGCCAGCGCGCCGACCCGGCCTTCTTCATAAGAGACGGGCAGCGCGTGCACCAGAAGCGTCTTTTCCTCCGGCGAATGGATGGCAATTTCTTCGGTCACCGCTTGGCCCGATTGGAGCGTGCGCTGAATGACGTCTTGAAGGCTGCTCTGTCGCAGAATCTCCAGCGACGGTCGTCCACGCCCCAGTTGAGAATTTACACCAAAAAGCTTTTCCGCGGCGGGATTGAGCAGGAGAATTCGGCTCTCATGATCGACGGCGACGACACCTTCTACCAGCGCTGCGAGAATCACGGACGACTGCTTCCGCTCGCGTTGGACCTCTTCCACATGTTCATCGACTCGGCCAGCCATGGTCTTCACCGTACGCGCCCAGCGGGAATGTTCTTCGGATAGCATGAGCCGGCTTGTTCCCCAGGTGAGGAGCAGAATAAAAACAAACAAAAACCCATAGCCCCAGAGCAGGCCTCGTGCTTCGGCCACAATCAGCAGCGTAAGAACAGCCACCAGCAGATGGCTGACGAGAAGTCTTTTACTCAGTTTCAAAGCGATAGCCGACGTTTTTGATGGTAACGACACGCTTGGCTTCGGAGCCTAGTTTGTCGCGCAGGCGGGTGATGTGCTGGTCGATGGTGCGAGTGTCGATGTCCATGGACTTGTCGTAGCCCCAGACTTTTTCAAGCAATTGATCGCGTGTCAGGGCTTTTCCCTTGGCATCGATAAGGATTTTCAGAAAGGCAAATTCCTTGCTGCTGAGCGGAGCCGATTTCCCTTTCACTGTTACCGTAAAGCGTTCCGGATCAAACTCCAGATCGCCATACTCTCCGGCTTCCGACTCTATGGGCTGCGCCGTGCTGCGGCGCAGCACCGATTTGATCCTTGCGAGCAGCTCGCGTACGCTGAACGGCTTGGTCACATAATCATCAGCGCCGATCTCGAGCCCCAGTATGCGGTCGATCTCCTCTTTTTTGGCTGTGAGCATGATGATGGGCACTTTCGATTCCTGACGAAGGGTCCGACATACGCTGATGCCGTCCATCTTGGGCAGCATCAGGTCGAGCAGAATCAGATTGGGTTTGTCTTTGCGTGCCATGCCGAGGCCCGCTTCGCCGTCATGGGCGGTGAGGACCTCGTAGCCCTCTTTCTCAAGATTGTATTTGAGGAGTTTGGCGATATCCTTTTCGTCTTCTACGACGAGCACGCGGGTTTTCATCTTGCCCATAAATTCTACAAAGGATATCAGAAGGGTATGACAGCGGTGTGACGACTAAGCGGCGAGTTTGCGTTCGGCGAGGGGTACGGCTTCAGTGGTACGGCCGTGGGCTTTTGGAGGATCACCGGCATACACCATGCGCTGGTTTTTTTGCGGCGTGATACTGTGCTGGTTCTTCATCTGCATGACCAGGCGCGCGATGGAATTTACGAACATGCTGATGAACATTATAAAAGTGGCGTGCAGGCAGGCCTGGCCCCAGCCGACCGAACCTTCCAGCCCGCGCGACCAGTAAATTCCTAGGAGCGCTGCTGAAGAGAGGGCCGCAGTGAAAAGTGTCCGTCCCTGGCTCGCATAAAGCGCTGTAGCGACCGGTGTCAGAACGAAGAGAAGCCACATCGGCCCCCAGAAAGCGCCTAAGAGGTAAACGAGAACGACGTTCGCCACAAAGTTGGTGGCCAGGCGCGTGTTGCCCACTGCAACTGTCCATTCCATTTTCTTTCTCGCAAGATAAGCGGATACTTCATTGAAGATGCCGAGGAAGACCACGAGTCCTACCGCCGTCCACTTCACTTTGGTTTCAGCAAAACCCAGGAAGAGGGACGAGATGACCAGAGCCAGAGCAAAAGGAGTGAAGAATCTGTCGACGATACGGATGAACTCGGCTTTGAGAGGAAGGGGAATGTAGCGCGTGATGTCCTGGAAGGTCATGCCGACGCCGATGGGCTGTCCTTGCGCATTCTTAAGGATGAGCGTGCCATAACCCAGAGTGACTTTTTCGCCATCTGCTTTGCGCGTCGTGATCTCCTGACGATTAACGGCCGTGAGGTTTTCGCATGTTGAAAGGAGGACGCGGTAAACTTGTGGATGTTCGGAAAGAGCTTTGTGACAAGCCTCGCCGGTTTCGACATCTTTCTTCAGGCCTAAAATCTTACGCGCCATTTCGTTCACGCCGCGGACTCGGCCCTGCACATCGACAAAAATGAGGCCGCCCGGCATGTTCTTCAGGGCTATGTTCAGGAACTGCTCGGAATCCATGAGGGGGATGAGTTTCGTGATGTCCTGGAAAGTCATAGCTACGCCGAAGGGTTCATTCTCATTATTCTTCATGATGACGGTGCTATAGCCGACCACCATGTCCTCACCATCCGGCCGTTGGGTCACCAGTTCCTGGCGGTTAGAGCCGGTGAGCGCTGTGCAGGTGTTGATCAAAACTTTCACGATTTTGGGGTGTGCATC
>JANLWZ010000289.1:0-6975 GCA_031364865.1 Elusimicrobiota bacterium | reverse complement strand
ACTGTCCTGGTGGTGGAAGACGAGTCCATTGTGCGTCAGATGGTTTCCCGCGCCCTTCGTAAGCAAGGGTACCAGGTGCTTGAGGCTACCGACGCGTACGATGCGATCGAACTCAGCAGACAGCGTGCCGAACCGATTGACCTCCTGCTTACTGATGTCATGATGCCTGGAATGGATGGGATCGATCTGGCCACCATCCTGTCTAAGGAGCGTAAAGAACTCCCTATTCTCTATATGTCCGGGTACGCCACGCAGGTCATTCAACTCCACGGAATGAAGGCGGAAGGAATCGACTTACTCGAAAAATCGTTTTCCGCGAGTGATTTATGTCAGAAGGTCCGCCAGGTGTTGGACGGCTCCCCACGCAAGAAAGAAGTAACCCCTCGATCCTGATCAACGCGGGTCCATCGACCGTAACCCTTTCCAATTGGACGAGCAGGAACGCGCAGTTATGGTCCTGACTTTTCTCCTTTTAGCCGTTCTGGGAATTCCCTATGGAGTCCTTTCACTGCTGAATAACCGTGGTGTTTGGCGCTCGAATTCACGGTGGCGGGGCCGTTTTTGCGTGACGCTCCTTTTTCTACTAACCGGCTGCGCGCATTTCATGTTCACCTCAGAAATGGCTCAGATCTTACCCCTTTGGGTTGGTCATCCTACCGCGATCATCTACGTCACAGGACTCCTGGAACTTGCCGGGGCAATCGGGCTTTGGATTTCCGTCTTCTCCCGAGCCGCGGGGATTGGCCTGTTCATTTTTCTGGCGGCCGTCTTCCCGGCCAATATCTATGCCGCCGTTCACCGCATAGATGTAGGCGGCCAGGGCGGCGGCCCGCTGTATCTACTGATCCGAGCTCCGCTTCAAATCCTTCTCATGACCTGGGTCTGGTATTTCACAGTGCGAAAATAGTAAGGATGGGTTGATGAACGTGCAGTTTTCCTGGCTTCGCTTAAGTGGCAGTGTGGTTCAATTCCTCCTGTCCATATTGCCCTTCCTTGTAATGCCGATTGCTCCCTTATGGATATTAGCCATCTTGATCGAGGGAGTGGGCCCGTGGGCAGCCCTATTATGTGCGGGACTGATTGTATTTGGAGATTGGAAATCCAGGATGGGCCGAATCAGTTTGGCGTTCGCGTTCGCAGGCTTCGTTCTCTATGTCCTTCCAAGCGTACAGGCCCATCGGTTAGCCGAACGATTGCCGGAACGTTGCATGGCCGCCTTTGGCCAAACCCACACTAAATTCGCATCGTTCCCCAGACCGTATAGCATTGGGCGACTATTCAGGGGATGGCCCCGAAGTCCGGTGACCGTGATCGAACGAGTGTATTGGAAGAAGGACGATGAGAGCCGACATCTGGATTTATATCGACCTTCAAACACGTCCGCCTCACTGCCTCTTGTTATCGTCATCCACGGCGGATCCTGGGGCGGAGGGAATAAGGAAGAACTAAAAAGTTTCAACCGACTTCTGGCGTCCAGCGGATATGCGGTCGCCGCGGTGAATTACCGGCTGGCTCCACGCTGGCCTTTCCCGGCGGCCGAAGCAGATATCTTCCATGCACTGGACTATTTGAAAGCTCACGCGGAATTGTTAGGAGTCGATCCCACGCGGGTTGTGCTTCTAGGGCGTTCGGCCGGCGGCCAGATTGCGTTGAGCGCCGCTTACGGGGTGAAAAACTCGGCGATTCGGGGGGTGATCTCCCTCTACGGCCCGACAGATCTGGTGCTCGCGTACCAGAAACCGAGCTGGGTGTTGGACTCCAAAAAGGCATTGGAAAATTATCTAGGCGGAAATCCGAATCAACGTTCCGCTGCCTACGCCGCCGCTTCGCCCCTTAAGCACGTGGGTTCGCAGACACCACCCACACTCTTGATTCATGGAGAAAAGGACCCGGTGGTCTGGCCGGTCCATAGCCGTCTATTGAGTCACCGCTTAGAAGAGGCGCAGCGGCCGCATCTTTACCTCGCTCTCCCTAACGGGACACACGGATGCGAGGCGATCGCCAGTGGGCCCAGCGGGCAATTGAGCGTCTATGCCATCCGTTGTTTTTTGGACGCCATACTTCATCTGCCGTGAAAGACCACTTCCTGTAACCCCTTCATCCTTCTCCCGTTCATACCTTTAGGCTGCATACACGCCTAGGAGGCAACAACATGAAAAGATGGAAAAGCAGTTTACTTATGACGGGCATAGTGGCACTTTCTGCAAATATCCTTTCGGCTGCGCCGAAGCAAATTGCGGCAGGGCAATACGTCGTGGTCTTGACGCCGAATGTCGATGAAACAGGTGCGGACTTGATCGAACAGCAGGTGGGTCAGCTCACGGAGCTCAAGGCAATCGATGTTAAACCCAAGGATTCAAGACTGTACTTCACGGTCAAAGACAATGTTCTGGTCGATGTCCCTCGGATTGAAGCCACTGTGCGTCAGGCGGTTCCTGGAACAACGATGAGCGAACCGATTCCCGAGTCGCGTTATAAAGTGAAGTAGTGAATTAGCGAGAGCTGCTGGGGCTGGAATTGATGTTGGAGGAAGGCGGCTGACTGGAGGGACTCGTGTCGCCGCGCATACGCGTTCCGGAATTCCCGACCCCGGAGTTGTTGACATTGGGCGACTCAGGCTTGAGCGGCGGTTGAATGCCATTGTCGCTGGTGTAAGTGGTTTGTCCCTGCCCTGAAGAAACACTGTTGGGATTGCGCTGGGGGGACGTGGCCGTACGACTGCTGCTGTCCTCCCTTTGGGCATCCGGATTTCGGCCCATCGCCCACAGGTCATTCTGTGTGACGATCAAAACAACCATCATCAGCCAAAGACGCTTCATACGGGTTTCCTGCCTTGAATAATCCTGATGGCCATGACGACAAGGGCCAGGATCAGCACCAGATGAATGTAACCACCCAGCGTATGCGAACTGACAACGCCGAGCAACCAGAGTACCAGCAGTACAACAAAGATAGTCCAAAGCATCGTGAATCCTCCTATTTAGGACGCCTAAAGGGGCATTTGCTCGAAAGCAAATGCCCCTAGATTTTTATTTAAACTTCGAAGCCGCCTCTTCAAACGCATCGCGAAGATTGCCGATCGCATCATCAAAGCCGCCTTTAACGCGCTGCCATGCATCGGCACCGTTGATGGCAAGCCCTTGAATATTCGAACGGGCGGAACTCTTTCCCCGTGCAAGTGCCGCAAGAGACATCCCGAACGCTACCCCTGTAGCGACTGCGATACCCAGGCTTTTCCCCGGGTTCTGACGCATATAATCGACAACTTCCTTCCATGCATCCTCACCCTGATTCTTCAGGGACTGCGTGGTGCTCTCCATGGTCTTCTTGGCGCGTTCCCCCAGTCGCGTGAATTCGCTTTCCTGCTGGCTCAATGCTTCTGTTGCTGTTGCTGATGCTGATGTTGCCATAGCTTGTCCTCCTCGTTTTCGATTATGTGTGGTTTTCCTGCGTGTGGTTCTCATCACTGATTACGACACGCTGTGTTTAAAGCGAGTTACAGGTAACTTAAGTTTCGCGTGTGCGGTCTATTTGCTGAGTGTTATCCAAAAGGGCAGTCACTCTTGAGCCTGTGACCCGTAGGACCTAGCGTACACTTTCGAGAATTCTGCACCATAATAGAGCATCAAGGATGAGTAATACACCCATAAGAGAATGACGACGAGAGAGCCCGCCGCGCCATACGCTGACGTCACCGCGCTCCGGCTGAGATAGAGTCCCACCAGGAATTTACCGAACGTAAAAAGAAGCCCAGCCACGCCGCTGCCCAGCCAGACATCGCTCCAGGCGATTCGCGTTCGCGGGAGCAACTTGTAGAGCACAGCAAAGACGAGCGTAATAAGTCCCCACGACACAAAGAAGTCAAACATTTGCCAGATCGTTTGAAGGATCCACTGATCCCGTTTGATGTCCGACAACCACACGGAGATGACGGCGCTGGTCATCAGCATGAACAGGATGACAGCCGCCAGCAGTAAAACAAAGAGGATGGCACTCAAACGCTTGCGAATGAGCCTCATAAAGCCGCCATCTTCCTTTATTTTCCAGATTTGGTTCAGTCCGTCCTGCAACTCCAGAAGAGCTCCCGTAGCTCCTACGATCAGAGTGACGAATCCTATGACCGTTGCAAAGACGCCTTGCGTCGGCTTTCGGGCGGCCTGCATCAGGCTCTGCAGCGCCGAAGCGGCATTGGTCCCGATCAAGTTGGCGATCTGGTTCATCACCTGAGACTCCGCCCGCGACTGATCGAGGACAAAACTGCCAAAGGCCACGATGAGCACGAGAAATGGAGCGATGGAAAAAGTCGTGTAAAAGGCCAGGGCCGCGCCGAGGCGAGTCACGGTGTCATCGCTCCAGGCATGGAAGGCCTGGCCAAGCATGCTGGCTACGTTCTTTAGTGAAGGGCTTTTTCTAACGGTGGCTGGCATATTTTCTCCGAAGGAAGTGGGATCGCCATCTGTATTTGCTGCGTTCGATAGGCGATCGCGATGCCTTCCCGTTCAAAGGCATCTTTGATGGCTAAGTTGATCGCTTGTTGAATACCCATGTAGACGTTGTACGAAGATACTTCGTTTCCGAAATAGGATTGATGAATAAAGGTCATAGGATAGATCAGGGCACCCGGGAGACTTCGGCGATGGGCTCCAAATCCCGGAGCGAAGGACCATTCAAGACTTTGCCATCTTTATCAAAACGCGAACCGTGACAAGGACAGTCCCAGGTCTTATTGTCCGTATTCCATGCCACGACGCATCCCAGATGCGGACAGACGGCCGAATTCGCATGGATCGCGCCTTTTTCATCACGGCAAACGGCTATTTTCTTTAATCCGTCCCGTATGATGGCGCCCTGCCCGGGGGCTAGATCCTGAACACTCTGAGCGTTCCCTGGCTTCAGCCAGTCTAAATAATGTGTCACTGCATTCAAATTTTCTTTCAGGAATTGGCCGGCGGACGCCAATGTTTTGCGTGAGGGATCGTAAAGTTTGGCCCAGGGATTGGCGCGGCCCATGATGAGATCGGTCAGCAGTAGTCCCGCAATCGTGCCATGCGTCAGGCCGTTCCCTGAATCCCCGGTAACGATGTAACTGTTGGGATGATCCAACGGGTTACGTCCGATAAAAGCGAGTCCGTCGATGGGCTCAATGATTTGCCCCGACCAGCGGACCGCGACTTTTCCGCCTTGCGGAAAGCGCAGTCGCGCCCACTTTTCGAGCTCGAAAAAAGGCACTTCGGTGTCCTCCAGCTGTCCCGTCTTATGATCTTCTCCGCCGACTAAAAGTAAATCTTCCTGCGGATTATCCGAAGCGGCCAACCGGAGATAATGATAGGGATCGCCGGTATCCCAATAAAGCGCCTTGGTGACATCTCCCTTGGGTATAGGCAGAACAATGACATAGCTGCGATACGCGGCCTGTTTGGTGTGCATGACCACACGATCATGGAAAGGCACATTCGTCGCCACCACGACATGCTTGGCTTCCACGGTATTTCCTTTTTCCGTCGTTAACCGGACAAGCTGCCCCGAAGCGATTCCGGTCACGCGAGTATGCGCGTACAGTTTCGCATGCGTGCCGAGGGCCTTCGACAGTCCGAAGAGATATTTAAGAGGGTGGAACTGAGCCTGATCCGGAAAGACAATGCATCTGCCGGTACGGAAGGTTTTCCAGGGTGCGTTGCTTTCCCAGGAAACAGAAAGCCCGGCCCGATGAGCCGCGGCAAATTCCTGCTTCAGCTCATCAAGGGCGCTGGGATCATGCGCAAATAGATAACCCGGCACACGTTCATAGTCGCACTGAATATTTAATTCGTCCGCGATACGGCCGATGGTGTCGATAGCGGCCGTATGGCTGTTCGCGGCTAGCTTGGCTCCGATGGCCCCATGGAGTTTCTCTAACTTCCAATACCGGTCATCGAGTGCGTTAGAAAGGTGGGCGCTGGTCAGTCCCGTTTCACCACGTCCCAGAAAGGACTCCTCAAGGACGCATACAGAAGCTCCCTCTTTAGCAAGCTTGTAGGCGGTCGTTAGCCCCGCAATCCCCGCACCGACGATCGCTACATCACAGCGAACATTGTCCTGCAGCGATGGAAAGTCGGCGCGTTCTGCTGCGTCCCATAAGGAAACCATTTTTTATCGTGTGGTATCGACGGGTTCGTGCGCACGCTCCTGCGTGGGTGTCGTTTGATTCACCGGCGAGTACTGCTGTTCCTGCGATCGCGGAGTGGTACGTCTGCGCGGCCGCCTGGTTCCTGTTGCGTTGTTGGACGTTCCGACGTTGGCGTTGCCAGTCGTACCGACGTTGGTGTTGCCAGCCGTTCCCGAAGTGTTGGAATTATTGGTTGTACCCATAGGGTTTGCCGAACCCGAGGTTCCCGATGTTCCCGAGGTGCCGGTTCCAGAACCAGCGCTGCCTGTTTCCGCGAAAACGACTCCTCCGGACGTTACCGTAAGAGCTGCAAATACAGCGAGAAGTCTTTTATTCATTTTATTTTTCTCCTATTTTTTGAATTCATTCACTTAATAAGAGGAGCAGCAAATCAGGAAGTTACAGCAGGCCGTTGTAACTCCCTGGTTAAAGCTTTGTCCTATTGTTGAGATGAATCAGATCAAACAGGAGGAACAAAAGATGAATATTCGTAATCGTATAGTGACGTTTTTAGCCGCCGCGATGCTGATCGCGCCAGCGACGATGGTGCAAGCCACAACTATGGGCGGCGACAACATTCAGGCCGGCCCGTTTTCTATCGGAGGCCGAGGTGTTTATTCCATACCGGAAGATGCCGACGACGGTACATGGTCCGGTGGAGCGCAAGTTCGATGGTGGTGGGCCCCGGCGTTCGGACTGGAAGGGTCCATAGATTATCGCCGCCATGATTTCGGCACAACCGAGATTCATTCCTGGCCGGTTCAAGCCTCCCTGCTGTTCAATCTGATTCCTAACAAGCCATTCAACCTGTTCCTGCTGGGCGGTGCCGT
>JANLWZ010000066.1:0-2237 GCA_031364865.1 Elusimicrobiota bacterium | reverse complement strand
GACGTGGGTGAATCCCATATCCGTCATCGTTTCTACCGCCAGTCGTCTGTCGACGAACTTGCCAAGAACGCAGGTGTTGAGGACGATGATGAGAAACAGGAAGGTTCCTGCCACCCCGTTCAACCACTTGCCACTCTTTGACATGTGACATTCTCCATGCAAGAAGCCTACTGCACCTTCGGCGTTTGTGTGCCGAGTAGTGATAACAGGTGCGACCTACTAAAGAAAAGTCTTTAGCACGTCGCACCTGTTACGTTGGGAGAAGATTTGTAATGAGCCTCTCTCTTGAGCCTTCCACTGACGTGAAAAACTCGAGGGAGCGGCGGACAAATGCAGTGTTTGCATTGTCCGCCACAGAATGAGCAACTCCCATGAGCCTAGGTCGCGCGGTTAGCTGACCACTTCCTTGATCACCTCCGTCTCGTCACCTCGCTTCGCGTGCTTCCCGCTCCACCCAAGCGCGATGTAGCGGTCGTAGAAGCGACGCAGACTGAATGTCGAGGTCACGATGATTCGAGAACGCAGGCTGGTCGGAATCGATTCGACGATCTTGATACCGGCGCCGTTGTTGTTCCCGACTACGATCGCGTCGTACGCATGGGCCCCGACGAGGGCGCCGATTCTTCTGAGCTCATCGTCAGATGGCTGGTAGTTATTGAACACGAAGTTCGGTGTATCGACTTCGGCTTCGATGCCATCGGCGGCCAGTTTGCTCCGAATCTCGTCGCAAGTTCTGGCCGAAAAGCTGGAATCGAGATTGCTTTCGTCGATCAACAAGATTCTTTTCATCCGGATCCTCCGCATCAGTCAGGAGCTTGGGTGAGGGATGGGATGCTAAGGTTTCCGTACCGAGACGGTGTGCATGAACGTGCTGATGTACACACGCACTGTGTCGATCTTGCCATCGGAGCGTCCGACGATCGCCGTATAGACGACCATGTCGCTCTTGCTGCCGCCCCGGAAGAAGGGGACGAACCACTCGTGTCGTTCGACCAACGTGATGTTGGTGTACTTGAGATCCGTGAGGCCTTTGATGGCCATGTCATCCGTGATCTTGTGAGCGAGGTAGAGGTTACAGATGACGAATAGCAGTGCGAGCAAGCTCCACTTTACCAATGCATCTTTCATAATGCCTCCAGATGGGCGGTGGACGGGTAATAAAAACGGGTGCAGCGTGCTTACAAAAGCCTGAGCAGAAATAAACACAATGCACCCGTCTTTTTCGCGACCGTCTGCTCACAGAGGCGATAGGGAGTTATAGATTGAAAAGAACACCGCACTATAGCGTAAATGCACGGATTTGTCAAGGGGTGATGGATTCCCTCTAGGGCCAATCGGTGTCACCACCCTGCACAAGGATCCAGCCCACGGCCGTTAAATGCACAGTATAATAATTCTTGACTGAGAAGCAACTTTTTACGTCCCCCTCCTTAGTAAGGAGGGGAGGATTGAAGAAAGCACAAAGTTCTAAAAGGCGCATAAGCATTTCGAGCACCAGCCGATTGAACGCTTGTGCAGGGGAGGTTGGGAAGGGTATCAACCCCTTGCCGTCATTCGCTGCGTCGCGTCTGACGCGACCAGCTCACTTCCTCCCTTCCCCTTGCCAGGGGAAGAGTATCTTGACACTTCGGTTATTATTCGGTAAGCTGTGGATATCACTAAAGCCGAATGTGTCCGATATGGACAATTCGAGTCTAAGAAAGGAAAAAATATATGGCTAAGAGCCAAAAAAAGGTTGTTTCATCTGTTCGGAATGACGCCGCGCAAACGGCGATCGATCAAATCCGTGAACGCTTCGGCGAAGGTTCGATCATGAAATACAGCGAAGTCAAAGCCCAAGACGTGAAAGTCGTCTCCACGGGTTGTTTGTCGTTAGATCTTGCACTGGGAGTCGGCGGATTACCGCGTGGACGTGTGATTGAAATTTTTGGACCGGAAGCATCTGGGAAAACCACCTTAGCACAGCACGTCGTCGCTGAAGTTCAGAAAGCGGGTGGCACCGCGGCGTTTGTGGATGCGGAACATGCACTCGATCCGAACTATGCGCGAAAGATTGGCGTGGATGTTGATAACCTTCTCATCTCACAGCCGGATTCTGGAGAACAAGCTTTAGAAATTGTTGAAACCCTCGTGCGATCGAACGCCGTTGATATTGTGGTGCAGCTTGTGCAATTGTTTCCGGACTGCCTTCCCGTGAGGGTCACCACTGTCAGCGTGGCGGCGGACGTCCTTCTGGC
>JANLWZ010000223.1:0-10631 GCA_031364865.1 Elusimicrobiota bacterium | reverse complement strand
AAGGTATTCTTCGGCGTACGTGGTATCGAAAAAGCCAGGATCATCATCCGTCAGCACCAAATTAGGTAAGCGCGGCAGCATCGCTGCCAGGGGTGTAAAGCTCCATCCTTCTTCGATTCGTGAGCGCAGCGAATTGTGTTCATTGCTTCTCGGGCTGATCTCGACCACTATGTTGTGCCGACGAATGCCATCGATGATGTCCTTTTGCAGTTCCAGAATTCGTTTTTGCTCATCTTCCGAATAAGTATTGGTACGTTTGGGGTCGAGGGTGACAAAGAGTGCGATCGGGTTGGTGATCTGATCGATGTGTCCTGCATCCACGATGACTTTGAGGTGTTCGAGGGCTTGCCGCAATCCGCCGTGCTTCCACATTTCTCCCATATGAACCTTTTTCCATTGACCGTTCACTTTTTCCAGAGTTCTACGAATGGAGGACACATCAAAATTATCCGCGTCATAGCCTATGCTGTCGATTCCAAAGAGGCGAGCCGCATCCAGAGTATAGGAAGTGATCCAGGACTGTTTTAGGCCGAGCCATAAGTTCAACATGTGCATAGCTTTCTGCTCGCTGTAATCTTTTCGCAGGCCGAGAATGAGCGCACCCCGCGTCTGATGGCCGATCTTATTTTCTGCCGTCCGGAGTCCTTTGACCGCTGCCATGACGGCCTTTCTGAAATCTTGCTCATCTGTGAACGCGTCAAAGCTTGAAGTGATCGCCACGAAGCGATTGCCTTCCGCATGGGCGTTCAACAGGATCTTTTCGTACCAGGCCTCATGAATCGCGAATTCCTTGTCATTGGCGAAGAGCTCTTTGACAGGGTCGAAAGGTTTTTCAAAACCTTTCTTGGACTCCACTCCGTCTCCGTAGCCGTATTTTCTCCAGTGATCGGCATTCGTCGGATCAAAGTCGGGTTGTTTGGTTTGTGTTTTAGGCATGTGGACGTGTTTCCGGAAACGCCGGCAGATTTCAGCGATTTCTTCATAGGAAAGCGCGCCGGAACCGTGGATATGCGTATCACACGTTGGGAAGGAGCGAAAATACTGCAGCTCGCTTTTTTCAAACCGGGTCCGCTGATGAAGGACGAGGGGTTCATCGGTTTTCATGTTGAAGAGACGCAGCTGCTGCCGCGCGGCGCCAGCGGCTTCCGTAAGAGAGTAGTCAGCGGTGAGTCTTTCAAAAAAATACAGTGCGTTGGCGTGCGCGACTCTGAAATCCAGACCCAGGGGTATAGGTTCGGCTGGAGACGCCAGTGACCATAGATCGCGCAGGCGATCCCGCGAGGAGAGATAAATGCCGAACGCAAAACCGGCGTAGCTTGAGGCTCTGCCCGCGGGGTGCCTTCCGCGTAATCTTCGGTTGAGGTTCATCCATGGGTTTTCGAGATAAGCGTTAAAGGTTTCCAATCCTTTCGAAAAGGCAGGACTTTTCATGATGGCTTTGCCGGAGCGAGGAACTCCTGTGCCGCTCTCCTGCTGATACGCCAACGCCAGGAGCTGGCGTGCCCTTTCAAATTTCGTGTCACTCTCCGTTTTCGCTTGCTCAAGATAATCTTCGAGCATGAAAGCAAAAGATTCAGCAGAGCCTCCCATGGCCCTCACAATCTTCTGGCGGGCTGCTTCATCGTTTCGCAGGCGAACTTCCATTTCTGTGATCTGGCGGTGCATCAGGCGAATGGCTGATCGTTTTTCCCAGCGTGTCTTTTTCAGGGAATCGCCTCTTTTGGTCATCTGGTTTTCAAGTTCCTGAAGCGCGGCGGCTTTGAAATACGGATATTGTTCTTTGACGAGGGCCTTGGCGGCGGGGGTGTGATAGCTCTCAGGCCTTGTACGGGTAACCAGAGTGAAAAATACGTATTGGAACAGATCGGCCCAGTCGGTTTCATGCGCAAAGTAGTTGCCTTTTACTTTGGCGTTCTTTTCCGCGCCATGGTGAAAGTCTTCGTGAACGATATAGCGTCTGTAAACGTCCCAGAACTTGTGTGAAAAAATGCCTCCCTGGGCAGCCTGTTTAAAGACTCTTAAAATATCGACCACGACCAGATACTCATCGGCATCCACAAAATTCTTCTCAAGAAAACTGACAGGAGAAGGAAAGCTTTGCCCTCGGTGAGTTCGACAGCCATTCTGAATAAGTCCTACGAGTTCAGGGGAGTAGACGGGACTTCCATCCGGATTTTTAAATTGAGGCAGGACGATGGAGGCCAGCATGGCCGCCGTCAAATGGTGATCATCGCGGTCTCTTAGACCTGTGAGATCGTGATAGAGGCCAATGCCTGCATACAGGGCTTTCGCTTCTTCGAGTTGATCCTGTTTGCCATTCATCTCGAGCAGTTCAAGGGAGAGGTTGATCACATTGAGCGAGTGCAGAAGGCCGTGGTCAGTATCCACTACGTATTCTTTGAAGTTGTCTAACGTCTCTTTATCGCCGATTTTCTTGCCGATGAACGGTAAAGTGGCTTCCAGTTCCAGAATCATGCGTTCCAGGGTGCGGCGATAAGCCTTTCCCCAGCGTTCCTCCATCTCCGACAGTTGCTCATCGATAGCGTGCGTCGCCTTAGCCCATTTCTGGAACTCCTCTGGAATTTCCAAGTCTCTCGCCAGTGCCTCTCGGCGAAGTTGTGCAATAGTATCTGTGAGGTTGGCTGGCGTCATGGTTTGCGCAGAAGCTTTGAGGGCCGTATAGGAATCTTTCGAGGAAGCAGACGCAGATTTTCTGAGGTGTGTGACAAGGTGATTAAATTCCTCTGCGGGAGAAAGAAGAAAAGGGTAGGCGCTGGTCACCTGCCTTGCTCCGTAGTTGCCATGACCGATCATCCAGTGGTTCACGATGGCCTGTTTCGTGGCAGACAGAGGGACAATTTTTTCTATGCGTAGCGCTGCTTCGCCGGGCCAACCCCAAGGTTCTCGCATGGGCGCGGCCAGAACGCCGGCCGCGAGAAAGTAATCCCCGGCGGTGCTTGCGTCCTGCAGGCAATAAGCGGCGATGCCCACCGCCATATGTGAAAGGAACCAGAGGGGTCGAGCATTGAACGCCTGTTCTTCAAAAGAAACGGCTGACGACGGACGGGGTTCGGGGACTGCGGGGTGCGCCTGGATGTGCTCGCATGCCAGCATCAGGACGAGCGCTGCCGAAATCGGGCGTGAGTAGGGAGTTTTCATCGCTCATCTAATTCTAAGCCCGGTGCTTAATTAAAGGAATGGAGCGGAATACTCATCCCCGCCTGGGCCCCTTGGGCCCTCTTTATTAAGCCCTTCGCTCTATCGATGTGCCGTCGTAGACCCCCTACAATAAAGGCACCGTGTTTCTACCCAAAATCTGCACGCGTTTTGCAGCTGTTCTTATCTCCGCAAGCATGGTGGCTGATTCCGCATGGGCTGTGTCCCGCGCTGCCTCCTTCAATCCTCACGGCGAAAGCTCTTTCAAGACCCAGGCGCTATTCCAAGAACAAGCCTTTCAGCCTGTTGCAGTCTTCTTCGCGCACGTCCTGGCAAGCGTAAAGACGCTGAGTCAGGCACGCACCGGCTCGCGTATGCAAACCGGTTACTTCTTATTACTACGTTTGCGCGAACGCCGCGGGCTCGTTTTTCATAGAGATATTCAACGTGTTTCCTCTTTGCTGAACTCGGGGCGGCTGGCGGGCTTGGAGTACACCTTCGCGATCGGCTTCCTGGCGCGCCGAGCGTCTGGCGCCTTTCAGCACTTCTATGACCGAACAAAACCTCTTCTGAACATGGCCAGAAGCAGCGAGGCTTTTAAAATTCAAGACCGGATGGTGGAAGAGCGCATTCTTCGAATGGCGAAGGATCCGTCTCCGCAGCAGCGCCTGCCTGTCCCGCTTAAGCGGAAGGTGATGGAGTTCGCTGACATTCTCGCGCGCGGCCGTCATCTCACGGTACTGCAGTGCATGTATGCGCGAATTTTGATCGATGACTATGACACGCGACTTGAAGCGCCCACCTTTAATCCTTTGCGTCACGCGGCTGTGGTTTCCCGCATGCGCAAAATGACAGAGGCAGAGAGGCAGCGACTCACCTACGGGGAGCAGCGCTTCATCGCGAGCTTACTGCAGACGGCGGTCGACTACCGCCAACAGTTGACCAGGCCTCAGCTTGACTACGCCGAGAAAATGCTGGACGCTATCCCCAAACGGCAAGAATTTCATGACTTCCTTGACGGGCTTTTTGACCAGCCGCTTGCAGAACAGCGCGATCGCGTTCCGGAGCTTATTGCCATTTTGGATCGCTTGCTTCAGCAGCCATGGGCGAGCCCGCTGGAGCGCGCCCGCTTCTCAGGTTTTCTGAATGCTTTTAATCGTGAAGTGTCATCGGACTTTGATGATCAATTTCTGAAATATCTTGAAGATCGCTCGCCCATGCGGGAAGACGTTCTCTATCAGGACCCCCGTGCCGAGAAGTATCTCGTGTCCCAGCTTGTGCGCATGGCGCGACGAAAGCCCGAAGCGGTGGGTGTCCTCCAGCAGGCGTTACTCCATCGGGGAGGCCTTCGCCTGGTGTCGTGGGAAGCTGGCCATGAAGCCCTGAAAGCCCTGGCGCGCATCCACAAACAGCAGCCGCCCGATGCCCGATTCCTTGCTGACCTGCGGAATACGGATCGTCTGTCTAGGCTCTATCCCTGGTGGACAGAACATTTCGAGGCGCCCGCCATTGAGGACATGATCCAGGGACCCAAGCCCGCACCCGTACAAGCCGAGGCGCCGTTGCGCGACTTTACTCCGGCAGAAATTATTCAAGTGCGAAAGAAGGTGATTGGTCTGATTCGCTCCGCGTGGGTTGACGACAACAGGCTTCCCACACGCACCTGGGCACAACAAACAAACCCGGAAGTGCTCGCTTTAGCGGAAGATCCTCGAATTTTTAACTCATGGGAAATCGCTATGCGCATTGCAGGCATTCCCGGATTTGTGCCGCTGAGCATCGTCCGGACACAGAACTTGTTTTCTAAAGAGAAGGTTGTGCAATGGGCACATGAATTCCCTGCTAAGCATCTCACGATTAACTTCCTGCTCACGCATCGCCAGGCATGGGCGCGAGCTGCTGTTGTGCATTTTGGATCCATCAATGAAGCGCTCGCGCAAGCGGGACGACCGGAAATCGAGTTCAGTGAATACCCCATTCCTGAGGCCGTGGAGGACTTGGCGGGTCCGATTGACACTCTTGTGGAGTTCGCCGGCTTGCACGCAGGTCTGTCTGTAATCAGGCAGGATCGAGATCGCGACCGTCGGATTCATAGAGGTTTCAAAGCGCGGAGAGCTTACGCAGCGTTCAGGGATCGTCTGGCACAGCGAACGGAAGGTTTGGAGGATCCCGATGCTCCGAAGCGTTATGTTTCGGATAAAGAAATCCTCCGATTGGAATCGCAAATTGAGGAAATCCTGAGAGAATCCATCCGACAGCTGACCATCGATATTGTCGAGAACGCTTCTGTGCGGGACAGGCATTTGGTCGTAGAGCGCTTTGGGAAAATACCCGACTTTTATCCTCTTTCGTATATCATCAGCGATCCTGCGAAACCAGAACTTACTCTCTACAAGACCGTCGTGAAACGAACTCTGGAGGAACTCCGCGCGACGGTCGATGCGACCGGTTCTCCACCTGTTTCCCGGGCGCCTTCGGGGAAATTTCAAGCCGTCTATGAGAAGTTGCCTTGGCCAGAAGTAATGTCTGAGCTGGCAGGACGACAAATCTTCACAAAACGCGCGGCGGCGCCAGGCGCTGAAATTTTGGTCCAACGGGAAAGCGATGGCAGCTGGCGCATCGCCATACAGCCAGGGTGGGCTTGGTCCGCGGGGATGACGGCCCTTATTGAGCATCAGGATTTTCTTGATTTGCGCTGGAACGCTGTGGACAAAACATTAAGCTGCGAGGCTTTGGGAGTGGCTCATCTAACGTCTCATCATCAACCCAAGCGTGTAAGCGTCAAGGACCTGAAGCTTCCGCATGAGCCGATGGTGGTGCTCATCGCTGAAGGTCGTCGCTTCGGTGTTTACCTCCATGGAGCAGAGCTGCCGTCTGCATTAACCTTCCTTCGTGGTCTTACCGGTCTTTCGATGCTGCGCCTCAGTTGGTTTTTCGAAGACGCTGCGCCTTCTATGGTGATGGCCGAGCGATACCCCCCGACGGCATCCATTCTTTTGCCGACAACCAGTCTTCGCATGACCTTGGAAGGTGCACAGGGATCAGACGAAGGATTGAAACATCTGATGCAGATTTCTTATGACCGTGCACAGCACAAAATCAACATGGAGACGTTGGTGGACCAGGGTCTAAGACAGCTTCGTCTTTCTGAACAAGATCTCCTTCGCGCGATCAATAAATGGTCAGAGCGATACTACGGTTTACAGGTGAAGGTTCACCGAGAGTCAAAGGACGCCCCCGCAGAATTGATATTCGAAGCCGTACGCGGCGATGAGCATCAGCTGTGGGAGCGGCTCTCTCATGCTCCCATCGTGCATGCTTTGTCCCAATACAAACCCGCGGAGCCACGGGCATACCCCGCTGACATTCAGCGGACCGATCCTCCACTGCCGGAAGGGCTTTCTGTTGAGCCCGTCACGCTGCATCGCGAGATCGATGGGCATCCACGCGAAGCTCGCGGCGAGATTTGGCGAGTCGATCTGAAGCGTTTTGAAGCCACTCAGGCGTGGGCGGAAAACTACCGCGTTCGTGATTTAGAAAAGGAATTTCATAGCGACAACGATCCCAATGTGGGTCGGACCATCGAACAATTCGTTCAAGAAGACCCCCAATCCGATCGCGTGGTATTGGCGATCAATTCTACGCAAGAACATTTCATCATGAACAACACGCTTCTCGTACATCAGGGGCAATGGGTGATGCCTGAGCCTCAGCGACGCGACCTTCAAAGATCTATTCTCCGTCGACAGGCGCGCGAACGTGGCGAAACGGCGCCGGAGTTTACACCCGCCCATGGATCTTTTTCGCTGTTAAGTTTAGACGCCGATCGCCCCGGTGTTTTTGATGTTCACGTGACCCTTGACGGTGTACCGGAAGGCGCCCCACCTGTACGCGAAGGGTTTGCTGGACCGATTCTCCTTAAAAAGGGTATTCCTCAAGTGAATCGTCTCCGCTTCGGGAAACGCCCTCAATATGGCGGAAATGACCTCAATTGGTGGCCTAACAAACGCCAGGCATTTTCTGCGTTCGGCTACGACGCGGATGGACTTTTGGTGATCGTTCAGTGGCATGGGGTTGGGGAGGAAGCTATCCAGGCGGATCCAAACTTAGAAGAAACTTTGCGTGTTTTGCAGGACCATGGCGTTCGAGACGCTATTTTGGGGGGCACCAGCGCCGATGTCCAACGCTACTCGCCCCACCGTCGACCTGAATTTGTCTGGACTCACGCGTGGGCTGGGTCGATCATTGAAAAAGCTCTTGGCACCTCTCGCGGCCGCCGCGTGGGAACGGTTTTGAAAATCAAAGCGTCGTCGGGCGCAACGAAAACATCGAAACGTCCTTTTCCTTCGCATGGGTCAACCATCGATCCTCTGGAAATCCACGGAGCGAATGCCTATGCATCTTTCAGCGATGACTGGGAGTCGTTGATGCATTATCTGGTCCAGCGAGATCCTCTTCCGGATCATGCGGATGCGCTCTTAATTTTTGGCAGCGACGATGAGCAGGTCCCGGTGGCTGGAGCCGAGCTGACAAAAAGGATTCCGATTGATCATGTCGTAGTGTCCGGGGGTCAAGGGAAATCGACGCCTCCGTCCTGGACAGAAGGTGAAGCGGTGGAATACGCACGGATCATGAGACAGTACGGCGTGGAGCCGCTGGTCGAAAGCCGCTCAGCCGCGACGTGGCAAAACGTCAAATTCAGCCGGGATCTTTTGGACAAAAAAGGAGTGACGCTGCAGCGTGTCATTGTCGTGCAAACGCCTCTGGCTCAGCGCCGGGCGTTAGGCGATTTAAAAGCCAGTTTTGGGCCCGATTCAAAGGTTGAACTATTTTCTTGGGCTCCGTATCATCCTAGTTTCCATGAGGCGCCATCACCCTGGACGTTGTCGGAGTGGAGACGCCGTCAACTCTGGGAAGCCTTCGGGGAAATCGCGCGGTTATTGGATTATCAGCGTCAGGGATTTATTCCTAAAGATCCCGTCCCGCAGTCCCTGGTCGCCACCGCGCGCCGCATCGGCCGGATGCTGCAGAGCGATGCGTCCATCCCCGAAACCGACCGCGCAAACATTGAAACGAATGTTCAGATCTTAGAGAACTTCGAAAAGTCACCGTTGAAGGAGGAATGGACCCAGGTGGATTCTGGAGGCCGTCCCAGGGAACTGCGTTCAGAACTTTTATTAAAGTTAAGCCCGGACGGGAAACGCATACTGGAGGTGTTTGAAAACTCTCCGGATCAAATTTTTACGACAAAACAATTGCGAGTCGCGGTGAAGCTTTTTGCGGGATCGACGCAGAAAGTGGTAGACCAGATAAAAATTCTTGAGAAGGCCGGCTGGTTGACCAGAACGGGTGGAGACGCAATAAACAGAAACAATTCTTATCAATTGCGCCCACCTGAGGCGCCGGAAGATGCTGGTGGTTCCAACCATCCCGAAACCGCGCGGCAGTCCTCGATTCCTTTTCCTCTGATTGGATCCGGCAGCGACCCTGCGAAATTCCATGGTCCGGATGCCTATGAAGAATCAAGAGCTGATTGGGAAGTTTTAAAAACATATCTTGCCATTCGCGATACCCTCCCGGACCATGTTGACGCATTCTTGGTATTCGGGAGTGATCTTGAACAAGTACCAGAGGGGGCAGCAGAGAAAATCAAGACGATGTCCGTGGGCCATGTGGTCGTCTCAGGCGGCAAAGGAAGACTTACACCACCCTCTTGGACAGATGGCGAAGCGGTTGAATACGCAAAAATTATGCAGCGCAAAGGAATTACGCCTCTTGTCGAAGCCCGTTCCGCAACGACATGGCAGAACGCGCAGTTCAGCAGAAAGCTTTTAGAAGAGCAGGGGGTTGACGTAAAGCGCGTGGTCGTTGTACAGAGCGCTCTTTTGCAGCGCCGAGCTTTTGGAGATCTCAAAACCGCATTCAAAGATCGCTCAGATGTTGAACTATTCGCATGGGCGCCCTACATTCCAGACTTCGATAAGGCTCCGGCGCCGTGGTCACTTGCGGAATGGCGCCGGCGGCAGCTTTTTGACGCCGTGGGTGAAATCACCAGACTCTTGGACTTCCAGCGACAAGGGTTTATTCCAAAAAATCCAGTTCCTCAATCCCATATCGACGTTGCCCTGCGACTGGGTGAGCGCCTTCACGCGGACGACACGATTCCCAATTCAGCACGAGATGTGATCCGGGGGAATAGCGACATTCTTAAACAATTCCAGCAGTCACCGCTTAGAGAAGAATGGACTGTTACGGGTTTCGAAACCTCGCGGACGTCCGAAGGGTCCGATGACGCTGATTTAGGCAGCGAGAACAAAAAAAGATACACCTCATTTAGCATCCATTCGCCGGAAAACCCACGCTCGAAGCTTCGCCGATACCTTGCCCCCTGGGAAGTGCCATTGCGGTCGATGGGACGCGAGAGAAGCGGGCTCGCCATCGGCCCGCGGCCCGCGCGCCACAATCAGAACACACGACATACTCTCGGCCGGACACCCACATCCGAACATCCTTTACGAGATGCCTTCCTGGAACTATTACGAGAACACCCGATGGAACACTTTAATGTGAGAGAGGTACTTAGCCAGCTTCGTGCACGAGGATGGCTGCCTCACCACAGGCAAATTCTCAAAGAAGGCAGAGTTCTGGCTTCTCAGGGCGCTATCGACATGGGACAGCACGGCAAATTTACGCCCTACAGATTTCAGTATCGTCGTCATTCTTCCCAGGATTCTACTCGCACACGGCGATCGGTTCTCCTAGCGCGACTGTCTGATGCTGGTATCTATCTGCTGGAATGGTTCGAGAGACATACCGAAGGCTCCTACACGATCAGTCAAATTCGCAGAACCATTCCTCTTTCTCCAGGCTGGACAGGGCTCTTGATGCAGCAGGCAGAAATTCTTATTCAATCGGGATGGGTATCACTAAACGAATCAAAGTACAGTTTTATGCCGCTGACTGCTATGAATCAGCACAGTCAACACACAGCACGTAGCTTGAGCGTCGCCGCTTAAATCGCATCTATAAAACGCGTCGAATGTAGCTTGACTTCCAGCCGGTCGCTGAGTAGAATCTAGCCAACTTTAAACCGCTTGCCCTTGCTGGCGGTTTTTCATTTTAGGAGAACTTATGGGACTATCAGCCTTACAAAGCATCAAAGTCGGAGCCTACGTCATGAAGCATCGTCTCCTGGGGACGAAGCGGTATCCCCTGGTTTTGATGCTGGAACCTCTTTTCCGCTGCAACCTCGAATGCGCGGGCTGCGGCAAGATCCAATTCCCCGAAGAAGACCTCAAAAAGCGACTCACCGTGGACGAATGTATTCAGGCGGCTGAGGAATGCGGCGCTCCCGTCGTATCGATTCCAGGGGGTGAGCCGCTCATGCACCCCGAGATGCCGACCATCGTCACCGAGCTCATCAAACGGAAAAAGTTCATCTACTTATGCACGAATGCCATTCTTCTTGAAAAGCG
>JANLWZ010000181.1:0-8857 GCA_031364865.1 Elusimicrobiota bacterium | reverse complement strand
CCTGGTCGGCGTCCAGCTGGGCAAAGAAATTATCCAGCCGCGCCGCACGTTTGCCAGCCCTTTCGGCCGCGGTGCCAATGCCGTCCAAATCCGCCTTTGATATCGAAGTGGTACAGGGCATCGTAGAGTATCTTTGCTCTTTCGAGAAATCCTGAAATAAAAGCTGTTACCTGAGAGAAGTTTCCTTGTCTAATCTTTTATGAAACTTCTACTCAGCCGCTCATTAGCCTCCTTGCTCGTACTCAGCCTGACACATGTCGCCGCCATTACACCACACGCGGAAGCGATGCTGGCGCCAGCGAACACCGTTTCGGAAGCGCCTGCGGTTGATCGTGAAACTGACCTCAAAACCATACAATCCGCTCTCGAATCCAAGATGTTGCGTGAAAAGCTGCATAAACTTGGCCTGACCGACGCTGAGATCGATTCCCGGTTATCGCGCCTGTCCAATGCGCAAGTCCATCAGCTCGCCTCACAGATCAAGGCCGTGAATCCGGCCGGAGAAGTGATTGTGACCGTGCTGATCATTGTTTTGCTGGTGGTCGTGATCCTCTACTTCCTCAACCGTGTCTAAAGGGTTGTGTGTAGTTTTGCTCGTTGCCGGCATAGCCGGCGCGAGCCCTTTTTCGCCTCTCCACCTCAATGTCCCCTTTTACTCGGACACCACCGACCAATGCGGTCCTGCCACCCTCGCCGGCGTACTTTCCTACTGGGGTAAACGCGTAACGCCAGAACAGCTCAAGAAGGAAATGTATGTGGCCAAACTTCACGGTACACTTCCGATGGATCTCATGCTGACGGCCCAGGCTCATGGGCTTACGAGCGACATGGTCAAAGGCAGTCTTGCCTTGTTGCGCGCCGAACTGTCTGCGGGCCGACCCGTGCTGGCGATGCTGGACACCGGGATCTCCCTGGTCCAGGTGCATCATTACGTCATCGTGACCGGTATCGATGATGCGCGCGGCGGCATCCTTGCCCATTCCGCCGGGAAAGAAGACAAATTCTTTACGTTTAAAAAGTTCCTGCGCCAATGGGAGAAGGCGGACTATTGGGCGATGGTGAGCCATGACTAAGAACTTTTTGTTCGCTCTTGCAGCAGGCGGCTGGATTCTCACCGGCTGCTCCAGCCATATGGCTCTTTTGACGCAGAACAAAACACTGCTTTCGCCGGCGGAATATGTGACGCTGGGCCATGTTTATGAAACACAGGGAGATAAGCCGCTGGCCGCGAAGCAGTACGAGGCCGCGCTGAATCAAGACAAAAAGTATGTGCCGGCCTTGGTCGCTTTAGGAAACATCGCCTTTGAAGAAGAGGAATTTAAAAAAGCTCGGAAGTATTTTCAACGAGCGCACAAAGTGGACGCTAAGGATCCAGCGGTTCTGAACAATCTCGCCATGGCCTATCTGGCCGAAGATAAGTACGTCAATGGCCTGGATGAAAAGGTAAAAGGTGCCCTGAAGACAGAGGGGCCGGCGACACCCTACTTGTGGGATACCCTGGCGCAGATTGCGATTATCCAGGGACGCTATACCGAAGCGGAAATGGCGATTGCGCGTGCTTCAGAAACAGCTCCAGCTTCCGATCCGACGTTTATCCAGCGCCTGCAGTCCACCCGTGACCAGCTCGCCGACGCCAGTCGGTCCGAGTGGCAGCACTAATCGGCAAAACCCAACCGATCCAGGCCGTGATCCTCAAACTCTTTCGTGTAGGCTTTGGCATATTTTGCTGCCGCGCGCTTACGCTCTTCCGGACGCATCGCGCCCACCGCCCGCACGCCGAACTTCTCGAGCATATCCCGCTCTGAAAGCCGCGCTGTCAGTTCTTCCCAGAAAGTTTTCTCATCGTAGTCATCGATCAAAGCGTGTGCTTCTTCCTCCAAGGCTTCCGCGGGCGCCCAGACTTCGTTGGCGGCATCGTAAGCCGTAAGCGGCTCAAGTCCGGTACCCTGCGCGGAGGTATAGAGCTTCGTCAGGACGTCCTCGTAGGCGGGATCAGGATCTTTACGGATGGCGTTCACCATCCACTCTCCCAGATAAGCCAGCATCATCAAACGGCGATAGTCTTGTTCGGTAAGGTCGACGTTCATAAGGACTCCTTCATTTCTTTGGAAAGTTTTATGAAATTCTTGGAGAGCCAGCGGGAAAAGCTTTTGAGGAAGCGTGTTGCTTCAGGCCCCAGGGTGATGCTTTGCATCGAGCGCCGGATGCGCCCGGCGCGGGCGGCATCGGTGTAGCCGGAAGGATAACGCGTGAGCGTAGCCAGGCGAATCCATTCTTCTGTTAACTCTTGAGGAACACCAGAAGTCAGGTCCTGAGAAACCGCCTTAGCATTCTCGACTCTCCTCCACTCGTATAGAACAACGGCTACAGCCTGTGCCAGATTCATCGATACACCCTTGTGCGCCATGGGGATCTGAAGGATGGTTTCACATTGGCTGAGCTCGTCATTGCTCAACCCGCTGCGTTCCGATCCGAACACCAGGGCGATGCGCCTCTTGGGGCTTACGCGGGAAAGCGCTTCGCCCAGCAGGGGTAGAGGCACGATGGCCTGCTCAAGTGTTCGGTGTGCAAACGAACTCGTGCCCCAAATGGTTTGACAGCCCTGGAGAGCCTCTTTCAACGTCTCCGTCACTCGCGCCGCGCGAACAACCGATTCCGCATCCGGCGCGGCGCGCGTTTCTTCCCAAACCGGGCCATAAGGGTCTACGACCACAAGCTCCGAAAAGCCGAAGTTGTGCATCGCCCGCGCGCAAGCACCGATGTTGCCGGGATTGCGGGGTCTTACGAGAATAATTCGAACGGGAGGGAAGTTCATACCACTTGCCGCAAGGGCCTGCGGGTCAGGTCTTGAGGCTTTGAAGTGTAGCGATCCATTCGGCAGGCAATTTGTGTTTCTTGGCTGCCTTGAGCACAACATCGAGATAGGACTGAGATGGCATAAGCGTTTTGCCGGCGGCATCGGCACGGAGCACGAGCGCTTGAAAGGTTTTGCCTTTCGCCGCGTGCACAGTTTCCACAGCAAGAAGGTAGCTTGCTCCTTCGCCTTCTTTCATCATGGCGGCGGAAATCGTATCGCCGGCATGCAGCTCATAGACTGCGCCATGCACGGTGCCTTCCGGGTCCGGCGTGATATTAAAGATCCCCCCCTGACGGTAATGAGAGGGAATATTGGCGGTGAGCTTATAGCCCTTCAGGTACGCGGGGGTGGATTTAGCGAAGCGCACATGCTGCCTGCGCCGCATAGAACAGCGTAAGCCCAAGTCTTCGGGGTCCAAGTCCGCGCCGTAAGCGAAATAGTAAGTAGCCATAATCGAGATTCACTATAGGTTAACTCTGCGGGGAAAAGCAATGCGTCAGGACAGCAGTACGTCGCGAACTTTCGGATCGCGCAATTTCCAGATCGCGCGATCGGTGAGAAAGTGGTGGAAATTAATCACGGCAAAGATGGTTACAAAAGCCGTGGAGTAACTGATGCCGAGATGCATGGACCACTGGGGCGCTCGTACGTAAATCAAGTATCCCCCCGCCACGACCAAGGCGAGATAGATGGCCCCGCGAACACTCAAGAATTGCCTCGTCGGGGACTTTAAACCCAATGGCCAGCAAGATAGCCATAGAAATGAGTTCCGTATAGGAGTAAAAGCTGAATTCACGTCGAGTCTCCTTTGACCGAGGCAAAAACCCATACGCCAATACCTATCAGCAAGAGCATGTCGACCCACTTGTTGACGATCCACGGATTTCGCTTCGCTGTGGCTGTAGTATCCATTCGCACAAGGATACAGGGGCTTCAAGTAACTTTCAAGCTTGGAGACGGATCACATTGAGCAATGAAGCTTTTCACCATTCGCGGCAACAGCCATTGGAAAGTTTTTAGAGGTACAACCCGGTCCCAAGCAGCGGAGATGGTCATTAAACCCGGAAACAGAGAAGGCGGTCCCCAGAACCGTCACCCGAAAAGCGACCAATGGTTGTACGTGATCTCCGGTCATGGTATGGCTATTGTGGAAGGCAAAGACATACCCCTGAATGCAGGAACGCTTCTACTTGTAGAGAAAAATGAACGTCATGAAATTTTGGCTCTTGGCCGTTCGCCCCTCAAAACCCTGAACTTTTATACCCCTCCAGCTTACTAGTCCATCTACCTACTGAAAGCATAGGCCTATTGGTCTCTTTGAATGTGTCTTTATGAGTCACCGCCGATATAGGAAAATAGGTGTCCATGAGGGTCTCCCATAAGGTTAAAAATTGGTTCAGGGCATCTTTATCTTGGGTCATAGTCCTGGCCATAGGATTGCCTCTGCATTCCTTTCCTACGAACAATGTCCACTTGCTGCCGATACCAGTCCCTCACTATGAAGACCAAGCACTGGTGCAGCCAACACTTGCTTCCCTGAATCCGATAATTGCCAGCAGCAAGATCAAAACCACTCACCTGGTAGTGACGATGTTCTCATCGGACCTATGGCTGACACACTTGGCCCTTCTGCAACTGCTATTGCCGGTGCTGCCTCATTTCATGTCAGGATCGGGAGCCCTGCCCCCGCTTTTGCTCGGAAATACATTTGCGCAATCACCCTTGCCGGGCATGCAGAATTCATGGATCGAACTGTGCGAGCGGGGTGTAGAAAAACCAAATTACCTTTGGGAGACAGTTCAAAGTTTCATCAACCGGTTTTTTGGGGTGGGCGAGGCTGTAGCCCCGCAGAGTTCGCTGGACAAAGAACATACTTTGGCCCTGCAGAAAATCGAAGTTGAGTTTTTATCTTGGCTGAATACGCTCCCAGAAGAATCAAAATATTCCGTTCCGAACGCGGTCCTGGGGATACAACTTAATTCCATTCGACATCTCCTGCAGCTCGAGGACGCACGGCCAGCCTTCCGCACGTTGGAAGAAAATCAAGCCACTGAGGTCCTTCTCAGCATTCTCTTGCATAAAGGGGGTCATGATTTCATCCATGTTGCCGCTGCCCTGGACTCCCTGGAGAATCTCAAGGCGATGCAAACAATCGATGAATTTACGTTTTTTTCAGAAACGAATATGGAGTTGACCCATTTTTCAGCGTTCAATACTCCTGAAACCATGATTTTGCTTCCCGTGCTTGCACGACAGCAGCAGACGCGTGGCCCGGCCGAGCGCTCGCGGATAGTGACCAATCTAAAGAATTTGCTTGGATTAGACCGGGAACACGCCGCTGTCGCGTATGACCTTTTAACGTTGGAAAATGTACCGCGTGAGTCGCTCGCGGCATTTCTTCAAGCGCTCATTTCGCGTAATGAGAAACGCGATCCTGCAACGACAAAGTCTCCCTATGTAGCTGTAGACAGCAATCTCTACATCATGGTGACGATGCTTGCCATCTTAAATTTTGCCTGGCATCTGCCGACGGCCAGAGTCTCGTTGAGCCCGTCGCGACTAGCGGACCTGCAAAAAGAGATCACGCACACGCATTGGAATGCGCCGAACAATGACCTGGTGGCGCGCACGGCCAGCGTTTCGCGCATTGCCGGAGCGTTAGGCGAGATGATTGCAGCCTTCGATGAAAAGGATCCGGCCATTCAAGTCATGATGGGCTTTCTATTCGATATGGTTTTTCGTGACGAAATGTACCTACAGGATGAGAGTCGCCTGCACCCGGCCACCTACAGCAAGCGTGACATTGAACTCATGGGACAGACGTCGATCGATCTGGAGGATCCGCGAAAAGCAGGTCGTCTCCAGTTTTCAGTTTTTAACCACGCCTTAGTAGACCGGGACACAGAGCCAATTCGGTGGGCGCCCATCTATGAATCCATGGCCACCTATCTCTCCAATAGGGAAACTTCTTTAAGCCGGACAGGCCTCGTCTTCTTTCACCGGTTTATCCATCCAGGACATGTCATCAGCACCAAAGAAACCGAGCGTGCCCGCAATCAGAGGCGGGATGAATTGGAAGATTCATGGCGTGTGTATGTTCCAGAGGACATGCTTCCGAACCAGGCGCTTGAGAAGCGTCCGCTGCTTCAGACTCCGGATGTGGGTTGGCGAAACTATTCGGAAAGGCAGCTGCTCAAGCAGCTAGAAGAGTATTTCGCGCCCGTTATTTCAAGCCTTGATCACTGGGAGCGCATCAAGTATGAGGCACTGGTGCTTGAATTACCGAACCTGATCCGCATGGTTAAGAATCAGCCTCTTTTGCACCGCATCTATCCCTACTATTTAGAAGTAGACCCCACCCATTTTTGCAACAATCGCTGCCGCTTCTGCCGCTATGAGAAAAAGCTGGATACCGGGCTACGCCCTGTACCTGAAAAAGAAGATTACTTAAGTGCGGACGACATGATCCAAGTTACCTCACAACTTCATCGGCTCAATCGCAGGCTCTATGTCCGTATCAGCGGACTGATCGGTGAACCTCTATTGAACCCGGCAACGATTGAATTCATGCGTTTTATGAATAACCGCGGCATCCCCTATGGAATGACGACCAATGGGCTGCTCTTCGAAGACCGATGGGGACAGGCTTTGGACGCGGCCTTCGCCCCCGACTCTACAGAGACATACAAACACTTCAGTTTGGACGCGCCAGATGATCCGATCTATGCGGATTTAAAACAGCCCGTTGGCGATTATGCCATCCGTCCATTTACCAGGGTGAAAAACAACATCCTTTGGCTTAATGAAAGGCGCAAGAAGTTTGTGAGTGATCATCTGGATAGAATTCCCATGAAGATTGCCGTCAGCGCCCTGGTGCAGGAGGAAAATTACGCCTATATCAAAGATATGGCCGTTGAATTGAGAGATACGGGTATTGATGCCTTTCAGATTAAGTTTCAGCATCATGATCCGCGGCGAAAGATGGATCCCGATCATATCCGCCAAGTGTTCCGTGACAAACAGTTCATGGACCGGCTGCAGACCCCGGCATACTCCATCTCTTTCCTGCAGAATGAAGAAGAAGCTCTCCGAAAAAATGAAGGTCCTTTGTATGGAGGGGCGACACCTGTTGTTCTGTATGACTCAAACAGGCAGCCACGGCTTGACACAATGGTTTCGATGATTCCAGCCAACGTGCAGCGCTGCATCATGCAGCATTTTGCTCCATCACTTGTGCCCACACGTTTTCTTGAACGCTGTTGCCAGAATTATTTAAGAACGCTTCGCGCGTATGGCGACACTCGCAATGCTAACCTTCAAGAGATGTTGGACAGTCCAGAGGCACAGGCAGAAGAAATCAAAGATCCTCGAAAGCACTGCCTCGAATGCTCCCCGTCAGACGCTTTCGGTAACGCCTATTACGCGTACCTTCAGGCCGTCGACCAATATCCTGGCCTCACCGAGGTAGTGGTAAAGATTCTTTACGATCTCCTTCACTTAATGCGCTTGAGAGATACAGAAGAGGCACAGGAACGACGCGCTAGACTGCTGCGCAACGCGTAAACTTACTCTAATTGTCGGGGATTTCGGGTTCGACGAGCTTCGCCAGAAGAAATAAACATTCCTGCCAGCCTAAATAACAGGCTTCTACCGGAATCACCGCAGGAACGCCTTCCTGCACAATCGTCAACTCTGTCCCCACAGACACCTTTTTCAGCGTGACCGTCGTGATCATCTCGCCTGGAAGATTGGGATCATCGAACTTATCGTCATACTTCAGGCGTTCGCCTGGCACCATTTCAAGGTATTTGCCGCCAAAGGAATGGCCGTTGCCCGTGGAAAAATTCGTGAAGGACATCTTGAACGTCCCCCCCACTTTGGGCTCGAACTTATGAATCGTGCAGGTGAAACCATGCGGCGGGAACCATTTGGTGATGGCAGCAGGATCAATCATGGCCTTATAAACCCGTGCTGGGGGTGCTTTCAGAACGCGGTGTAGACGGATAGTGCCGGTGGCCATGTTATTTCTTCTCCGTTACTTGGATGAGATGATAGCCGAACTGTGTCTTCACGGGAGCGCTTAAGGCGTTCACCGGCAGCGAAAAGGCGGCATCTTCAAAGGGCTTCACCATCTGCCCCTTACCGAACCACCCCAAGTCCCCGCCTTTTTCCTTCGATGGGCAGAGACTGCATTCTTCCGCGACATCGGCGAAAGATTCCCCTTTTTCAATGCGGGTCTTCAGCTCCTTGGCGAGTTTTTCATCTTTGACAAGTATATGGCTGGCGCGAACCTGACTCATAGAAACCTCCTCTTACTCGCCGTGCTTGGCGACGAATTTCTTGATGTCTTCGACGTGGGCAAGCACGAGCTTGGCCTTTTTAACGCCGAACTGGAACGGGAATTTGTCTTCCGGTGTGGATTTGATGACAAGCATGGGATTACCTTTGTATTCGGATTCAGAAACTTCGGACATAAGCGGCCTCCTTAAGATTTGATGGTAAATCCATTATATAGGAAGGAACGAATGGCGCATCCGCACCACTTGTACAGCGCTGTCGAGCTTCACGGCGCGTCGAATTCACGCGTCGTTTCTTCATTTCACCTAATCTCATTACATTTTTCTATTGCACACCTCTTAGAGTTCGGCTAAGCATGAAGCGTTGTTAAGCACTTATAGGAGATAACTTAATGATTAATATCAGCCCGATGATTCCAGAGCAGTGGCACGGTTTATTTGAATTGCTGGTCATGCCGATCAATCTGCTCTTGCCGCTGCAAATGCAGATTTTATCGATGGCGTGGAACGCTGACTCGATGGGCATAGTCATCGCCAAACGTCTCTTCATTTTCTTCCCGGCAGTAGCTGTGGTGGTGGGGCTCTGGTGCACTTTGCTCACCAGCTATTCCTTAGTGGTGCGACCGCAACGCTTAAAGCTTGTGGGGACGCTGCTCGTGCTGTGGTGGGATGTCTGCCGCAGCCTCTGGCTCTTCTGGGCCGG
>JANLWZ010000139.1:0-10858 GCA_031364865.1 Elusimicrobiota bacterium | reverse complement strand
GTAGGCGGGACCACAGAGAATCCCAAGGTGGATCTGTCCTCCCTGAAGAAGAAAGCCTTCCAGGCCACCCTCCACAATATACTCACAAGCACTGACACGTCGAAAAAAGACATGAAGGAGACGCTTAAAAACATCTTTAAGTAGCTATAATCTAGACGCTCACCTTGGACAGACCATTCCGACCGCGATTCAATAAAAACAAGCCCCGGCGACCCTGGCATCAGCAGCCCAACAGGTCGGGAGGGAATCGTTTTGGACGTATGGACCACAATTCGTCTCCCTCAAGAAGTCCGGATGAAGAATCCTTCCTTTCCAAAACGTCGATTGATCCGCGAACCCGACTTGAACTGGAAAAAGGCTCCACCGAACTCACTATGCGCGCCATGGATATCCTCTGCCCCGTGGGCAAAGGCCAGCGCGGACTTATCGTTTCACCTCCCAAGGCCGGCAAGACAACCTTTTTAAAGAATTTATGCCAGGCACTGGGAAAAGTGGACCCCACTCTGAAGCTTTACTGCCTCCTCATTGATGAGCGCCCGGAAGAAGTGACGGATTTCAAGCGCAGCGTCCCCGGCGAAGTGCACGCGTCCTCCAATGATCGACCTTATGAAGAGCATATCCGGGTCGCTCAAAATCTACTATCGAAAGCCATCACCGAGGCGAACAGTGGTAAAGATGTTGTGATTCTCCTGGATTCCCTGACACGGCTGGCGCGCGTCCATAATTCGAACACATTTGGCACCAAAACGATGAGCGGCGGTCTGGATTCCCGTGCCTTGGAAATACCTCGACGATTTTTTGGCATGGCCAGGAACATCGAAGAGGGCGGATCGCTGACGATCCTGGCGACCATTCTCGTAGAAACCGGGAGTCGTATGGATGATGTGATTTTTCAGGAATTTAAAGGCACCGGCAATATGGAGCTTGTTCTTTCCCGCGCGGCGGCTGAACAGCGCATCTTCCCGGCTATCAACGTCCGATCTTCGGGAACACGCAAGGAAGAACTCTTGATACCCCCCGATGATCTTCAGAAAGTCTATAAGCTGCGGCGTGCGCTCTCGGGCATCGAAGAAGTTCAAGCCGCTTCCGTTTTTGTTGAATTTCTTCAGAAAAATCCCACCAACGCCCAGGCGCTGGCCACCATCGAGTAAGTCTCGTGAAACTCATACGTCCCATCATCTTCTTAGATATTGAAGCCACCGGTGCTGACGCGTCACGTGACCGCATTGTCGAGATCGCTTTACTCAAATCTCATCCGGATGGACGTCGAGAAGAAAAAATCCTGCGCATCAATCCCGGGATACGGATATCCACGGAAGTCATTGCGGTCCACGGCATCACCAACGAAGATGTGGCCAACTGTTCTCACTTTAAAGATGTAGCGGTATCACTGCTGGATTTTATGCAGGGCTGTGATTTTGGAGGATTCGGAATTGCACGTTTTGATATTCCACTACTGGTGGAAGAATTTAAGCGCTGCGGTTATCCATTTCCCAAGGATGAACCTGCCATCCTGGATGCACTGGTCATTTTTCACCGGAAAGAGCCCAGAGACCTCACCGCGGCTTACCAGTTTTATTGCCAGAAAACGCTCGTAGGCGCGCATGGCGCAAAAGCCGATGCGGCGGCCAGCGAGGAAGTGTTTTATGCGCAGCTGAAACGATACGCCGACTTGCCGCAGGAAGCCCGTGGCCTGCATGAGTTCATCAACAAGCAGGATGACCGGTATGTCGATTCCAGCCGTAAAATGTACTGGAAAGATGGGGAAGCGGCCATCAATTTTGGAAAGCATAAAGGCGTTTTGCTGAAAGAACTTGTTCGGAAGGAACGAAATTACGTGGAATGGATGGTCTCAGACGGCAAGTTTTCCCAGGATATCATCGATATCTGCTGGCGTGCCCTCAAAGGCGAATTCCCAGCCAAAAGTTGAATCAAAAAGGGGTACAATATTGACCATGGCAGCCCTTAAAGAGCGACGAAAAACTCCCCGAAGTCCTTCCCATGTACCCTGTGACATTTACGATTCTAAAGGCAAAGCCATTGTGGGTGAAGGAAAATGTGTAGATTTCTCAATTTCCGGTTTGCGTTTAGCAAGCCGAAAACCCATGAAGGCGAAAACATCGATTCGTCTTCAGGTGGTTCCCGTCAAACGCCCCGTGCTCGATATATCCGGCAGAGTCGTTTGGGCAAGAAAATCTTCCCCTGGTTTTGTGTACGGCATCAGCTTTAGCAGCAAACTGCCTAGTCCCCAGCTGTAGAGGTATAATAACCGCCATGTCAGCCATAACACCCTCAAAGAGTCTATCTAAACAACCCATAATTCCCGCTCAGGAAGTAGAAATTAAGCTTTTTGAAGAGAATATTAAGGCTTTAGACTCTGGCGCCCTGGACTCGGACGATTTTCGCCGTTTCCGCCTGGAAAACGGGATTTACGGGATCCGCAATACGACCGATGAACATATGGTGCGCATCAAGATCAAGTGGGGAAATCTCTCGGCAGATAAATTGGATGCATTGGCCGAAATGGCTGAGCTTTTTGCCACCCCTCAATGCGCCCACATAACGACTCGCCAGGCGGTCCAGATGCACCACATCAAGCGACGCGAAGTCCCTGCTCTTCTCCGTAAGATTGCCGATGCCGGCCTGACCACGCGTGAAGCCTGCGGCAACACGGTTCGAAACGTCACGGCATGTCATTTCTCTGGAACATCTCCCGATGAAGCCTTCGATGTCCGTCCTTACGCCCAGGCCATCGTCGACTACTTTTTGCGCAACCCCATTTGTCAGAATCTGCCCAGAAAGTTTAAGTTCGCACTGGAAGGATGTCCCACGGATCATGCGCGCATCGCGATCCATGATTTTGGCGCGGTCGCCAAAGTCCGCACCATCAACGGCCAAACGGTCCGCGGTTTTGCGACCTACGTCGGCGGCGGTCTTGGCGCAACGCCGAATGCCGCGATCTTGATCGAAGAATTTACGCCGGAAGATCTCCTCATCCCGACGGCAGAAGCCTGCGTGCGCATTCATGACCGCTACGGCAACCGCAAAGACAAAGCCAAAGCACGCATTAAATTTGTCCTCAAAGAATGGGGTCCGGAAAAAATGCGGGAAACTATCCTGGAAGAGCGCAAGATCGCGCAGCTCACCCGATCCGGAAGGCATCCGGATTTTAAAATCAATCCTCATGCCTTTGATGAGGATGCGCCGAGAGTCGATTTACCCGGTGTTTCCGTGGAACCCAAAGAGCCGGCCTATTTGCGCTGGAAAGAAACCAATATTAAAAAGCAGAAGCAAGCCGGCTATGTCACCGTGCTGGTCCGCTGTCTCCTAGGCGATATTTATGTGCCTCAGATGCGCGCGCTCGCCAACATCGCTCGGCGCTACTGTGGCGGTCGTATGCGTACAGCAATCACGCAGAACCTCGTCCTACAATGGGTGCCAGAGAAATCGCTTTCTCTTCTTTATGCGGAGCTTCTGAGCGCCGGTCTAGCCGAAGCCAACGCGGAACGCGTCGCCGATATTACACGCTGCCCGGGCGCGGACACCTGCCAGATCGCCATCACGCATTCCAAAGGTCTCGCTTCGGCACTCACGCCGGTCTTCACGAATGGCCTTTCGACAGCAGAGGACATTCAGGACATTAAGATTAAGATTTCGGGCTGCTTTAATTCCTGTGGTCAACATCATATTGCTGACATCGGTTTTTATGGCTCATCCAAAGTCGTCGATGGCCACGAAGTGCCTCACTACGTCATGCTCCTCGGCGGTTATACGGCAGAAGGCGTCGCCAAGTTTGGCAAACCTACGCTTCAGATGCCGGCCAAGCGCATTCCCGAAGCGATCCAGAAGCTCCTCAAGTTTTATCGCGAAAACCATCAGCCCAACGAAATCTTTCGTGCGTTTGTCGATCGCGTAACGACCAACAAGATCAAAGATCTGCTTCAGGAATTCACCACAATCCCGCCGGGCGATCCGACGATGTACGAAGACCTGGGTGCCGAAGGCGTGGCGTTTAAGATGGAAATGGGCAAAGGGGAATGCGCTGCTTAAAGCCTCTGTCCGTACCATCACCGAACAGATTCCCAACGTCGCAACGCTCCGGCTCGATATCAAGCTGAAATTTAAACCCAGTCAGTCGGTCGCGATGACGCTTCCCGGCGATCCAAAAAAGCGCTATTTCTCCATTTCTTCTTCTCCGAACGAAGGCCCGTACATCGAACTCACGATCAAACATGACCCTGGCACACCGCTCTCCAAAGCGATCTCAGAGCTCAAACGCGGAGACATCTTGGAGCTGGAAGGACCTTTTGGCGGGACGCTAGCGCCGCCGGAGAAACTCTCTACTGCCCCACTCGTATTCATTGCCGCAGGCACTGGTGTCACGCCCTTCCGGTCCATCATCCGCGATCTGATTGATAACGGCGTGACACAGCTCATCTATCTCCTGCACAGTGTCAAGACGCAGAAAGATCTGCTCTTTATGAAAGATTTTCAGAAGTGGTCAGGCGCCAAAAAGAACTTCAAGTACGTGCCTACCATCACGCAAGATTTTGATGACAACTGGGAAAATGAAACGGGACGCATTCAAGATACGCTCATCTTCAAACACGTTCCGGATGAGCCCTGCCTCTATTTTCTCTGCGGGGCTGCTTCTTTTGTAGACGATATGGAAAAAATGCTGCAGGAAAAGCTGAAGGTGGATCCTGCCCGCATCAAGAGGGAAAAATGGTGACTCAGGAAGCCCTCAAGACGCTCACATTTGCTCACAGCCCGGATCCGGATGATGCCTACATGTTCTATGGATTTGAGACCGGCGCTGTCAAAATTCCGGGTTATGAGATGAAGCACCATCTGGAAGACATCCAGACGTTGAATGAGCGCGCGCAGCGCGGGGAATTTGAGATTACCGCCGTGAGCGCGCACGCGTTCGCCCATTTAACGGATAAGTACTGGGCCCTGTCCTGCGGCGCAAGCGTAGGCCGTAAGTACGGACCGATCCTCGTCACGCGGCAACGGCCGGAAGATTTCCATTTTCAGTCCGGACGGATCGCGATCCCTGGCAAGTGGACCACCGCTGCGCTCGTGCTTGATCTCTGGCTAGCAGAACACGGGCAACATGCCGAACGTGTCGTCATGCCATTCGATCAGATTCTGGATGCCACCGAAAAAGGTGTGGTGGATGCTGGGCTGATCATTCATGAAGGCCAGCTCACGTACGAACGTCAAGGACTTCACAAGCTCTGGGACGCCGGCGAATGGTGGCATTCAAAGTCTGGCCTGCCGTTGCCTTTAGGACTCGATGTCGTTCGCTCTGACCTTGGAAAGCCGCTGGCCAAACAGATCAGCGGCGCGCTCAGGGCCAGCATCGAATACGCCAAGGTGCACCATGACGACGCTATCGCGTACGCCTTGAAATACGGCCGCGGCCTGGATACGGCTCTGGGCAAAAAGTTTGTTGGGATGTATGTGAACGATGACACTCTACAGCAAGGCAAAGAAGTGCAGGACGGCTTGAAACTGCTCTATAGCGAAGCCCACAAGGCCAAGCTCATACCGTCAAATCCTCTCATCAGTTTTATTTAGGCAGGTACTTCTCGACTAAACCCGGAATATCCTGCGGGGTAAGCCCCGAATGCAGCGTTCCTTCGGGGTAAACAATCAGGTTGGGGCCTTTTTCACACAGGTCCATGCAGCCGGACTTGAGCGCACGAATTTTGCCTTTATAGCCTCGCTTCTTCACTTCTTCTTTCAGCGCCTTCAGCACTTCTTCCGCGCAGCCGCTCGCACAAACGGGACGATCTTCGCCGTCATGCGAGTTATTCATGCACACAAAAATCATGCGTTTGTAGGGGATGTTTTCAGACTTCATGGAATAAAGATACTAACTTCTCGACGCTGCAGCGGCTTTGGGGGGTTTCAGTTCGATCGAGCTATTTTTGAGGGGTTCGTAGTGCAGCTGATAGGTCAGACGCATTTCTGCATCTTCGCCAAGCTTGTAATCAAAGAAGTTTTCCTTTTTGGCCCAGGTCCAATCCTTGCGCACGATGTCCCGGACGCCAAGTTTGTGCCGAAGAATGATGAACGTGAAGGCATGGAACAAATCGATGAGTTGACTGAAGCTCGTGATAGCTCTCAGCCTGCGCCAAATGGAGATCGGCCGCCGGTAAAAGAGCCGATAGGCGCGCATATAGTACCCGTAAAGCTCTTTTTCGGTCAGCGTCGGCAGCTTCATGAGGAAGGTGGAAAGCTCATATTCCGTCCAATCCTCGGACTTGAGATAGTTGTTCTCTTTGGCCCATTTAAAAAGTTGCGTGCCGGGATAGGGGGTGCAGATGTTAAAGAAAGCGATGTCCGGATCAAGCTCGATGGCAAAATCGACGGTTTTCTTCATGGACGCGACCGTTTCGCCCATGTTGCCAAAGATAAAGGCGGATCTGAGCTCGATGCCCGCTTCACGGACGATTTTGTGCGCCCATTTGGTTTTTTCCCGGTCGATAGGCTTGCGGATGTTTTCCAGAATCTGATCATCGCCGGATTCCACGCCAAAGAGCATCTGATGGCATCCGGCGGCTTTCATGGCCTGCGCTAGTTCGGGGCTGATGCAGTCCGTGCGAACAAAAGCGGTCCAGGTGACGTCGACGTTCTTTTTAATCATCAGCTCGCAGAATTTCATGACGTTAGGCCTGAAAATCGTAAAGGTGTCATCGTAAAACTGAACTTCGCGGAGGCCGTAAGTCTTTTTAAGGCGGATGATCTCTTCCACCACCGGTTCAGCGCTCCGGGTGCGCATCTTGGTCATCGCGGAATTACAGAATGTGCATTTACCGGGACAACCGCGTGTCATGAGCATGTTGATGGCTGGAAGACGCTTGTAGGCGCCAATGGCCGGGTAATACTTGTGCATGGGCACGAGGTGATAGGCCGGGAAGGGAAGCGTATCCAAATCCATGATGATGTCGCCTGGGGCGGTATGAATCACTTTGCCGTTGTCGCGATAGGAAATGCCGTTGATGCTTTTGTAACTGCGATTGTTGAGGTGCTCCAAGACCAGTTTGTGGAAAGTGATTTCACCGTCACCACGGACCACAACATCCAGCTTGGAGTTTAAAAGGCATTCTTCGGGCACGGCTTCTGCGTGCACGCCACCCATCACGACCAGAATATTGGGATCCACTTCTTTCGCCAGCGTCGCTATTTGATAGCTCGGGACAGACGTCGCTGTCATCACGGAGAGGCCTATGATCTTGGGCTGTACGAGGCGAATGACTTCTTTGGTTTCAGCGGTAGAAATCTTTTCGACATGAATATCGAGGACTTGAACGGAAATACCCTTCTGCTCGAGGTAGGCGGCAATGGAAAGCAGCCCGAGTGAGGGCATGGCACCTTTGATGCCGTGCCAGATATTCTGGTCTTTGCTGATCCAGGGTGGATTGATTAAGAGAACGTCCGCTCTTTTGACTTTGATATCCATAGGTTTGCTCATATATAGATGATACGTATTGCAAATACAAGGAGTTTTTGAATTTTAGACAAGCGCCGGTTCCTGCCCGAAGACGTGCAGAATGTCATACAGCGTTGTCCGCTGAGCCGGGACAAAACCGGCTTCCTGAATCATACGCACCGTATAATCCGTGGTCGTCTTATTGATGTGGCCGGTCGCTTTATGGACATTTTCATCAATCAGCGTCCCGCCAAAATCATCCGCGCCAAAATGCAGCGCCATTTGTCCGACCTTTTTGCCTTCCGAGAACCAGGACGCTTGAATGTGCGGAACATTATCGAGATAAAGCCGGGAAGCGGCCAGCATCCTTAAATATGTCGAAGCCCCGCGGCCTACGGGTATCTTTTTTTCTAAAGCAGAATTGCCCGGCTTAAAGCTCCAGGGAATAAAGGCCGTGAATCCTCCCGTTTCGTCCTGCAGATCGCGTACGCGATTCAAATGTTCGAGCCAATCCTCGGGTCTATCGACGTGGCCATACATCATCGTCGCGGTGGATTTAAAACCAAGAGCGTGGGCCTCGCGATGCACTTTGATCCAGCCGTCCTCTGGGTTTTTCTTGGGAGAGATGCGTTTGCGCACGTATTCCGAGAGCACTTCTGCGCCGCCGCCCGGAAGCGTCTTTTGGCCAGCTTCTTGAAGCGCTGCCAGCACCTCGCGGATGGACTTGTTCGAAACTTCCGCCATCGTGAGAACTTCGCTGGCGGTGAAGAAATGCGGCGTAATGTGGGGAAAACGTTTACGGGTTTCACGAACAAGGCTCGTGTAATAGTCGAGAGGAAGCTCCGGGTTTAATCCGCCCTGCAGAAGCACTGTGGTAGCGCCCTGATCGGAAGCGGATTGGATCTTCTCCATCACCTGTTCAACGCTTAGGGTGTAAGCTTCTTTATCGCCTGGCCTGCGGTAAAAAGCACAGAAAAGGCAGTCTGCAATGCAGACATTGGTGTAGTTGGGATTGGAATCGACCACAAAAGTCACACGGTTGCCCGTGTGCATCCTGTTTCGGACAAATTGGGCGAGCTGACCAAGATCCATCAGGTCGGCATCGGTGAGGAGATAGAGACCCTCTTCTGAGGTTAACTGTTCGCCGGCGTGGATCTTTTCAGCTATGCGGTCAAACACCTTCGCATTCCTTTTTTACAGTGGTGGCGATGGCCATCGGTAAAACGGTTCGCCCTTCAGGCGACCGTACCGATGGTACCTTCTCCAGGAGGGCAGCAAATTTTGCGATCGACTTTTCATGATAAGGCGTCAGTTTGTACGCAAATCCTTGCCAATAGTCGAACTGATCGCTTGTTCCACTTTTGTTTGAATACAAAGAGTTTTGAATACGTTTCGAAATAATAGCTTTAACATGATGTGGCAGTGACTTTTTCACGGCCCAGCGAGCAAAGACAAATGGCAATCCCTGCCAGCTATTCCACTCTTCCCCTAAGTCCGTAATGATCGGAAGACCTTTGACCCCTTCTTTGGCAGCTTTAAGAGCCTCATCGCCAATAAGAAGCATCGCGTCAGACTCCCCATCGAAGAGCATGCTGGAAGCTATACGGCCATACTTGATGCCAGAACGGCCATACCGTAACTCTAAGAGCGTTTGGAGGAGTCGAAAGGACGTGGAGGTCTCATCTGTCACAGCACAGGTTCCTTTGATTTCCGCGATTGGCTTTTTGGAAAAAAGAAGAACGCTCAAGGCACGCCGCTTGAGTCCAATGCCAAAGGCTCCAAGAGGTTCATAAGTTTCAGAGAGCTGCAAAAGGTCGACCAAAGAGATCGCACCAGCATCGACGGTTCCTTTTTGCGCTTCCTGCCCCAGCACACGCGGCGTCATGGATATAAATTCAAAGCGTTCCCCGTCCACTTCCAGCGGCGCAGGTCCGAATCCTTGATGAAAAGGCACCATGTTGAGATACGGAATAAAACCAACTTTCGTAATCATGATACGAGGGCCGGCTCCCTTGCAGGATGGTAGAGAGCGTCACGTTCTACGGGATCGCAGCCCGCTTCACGAATGAGTTCTTCAAGGCGTTCGCGGGCCATCTGCGTGGGAGATTTTGCGCCCGCGTCATGCATGATGCGCTCTCCGCCGATCGTGCCGTCGATATCGTCAGCGCCCCAGTGCAGTCCGGTGGACGCCGTTTCCTCGCCGAGCGTGATCCAGTACGCTTTGATGTGCGGAATGTTGTCGAGATAAAGCCTGGAGATGGCGAGAAGCTTCAAATCTTCGATGACGGTGGGCGGCTCCATGGCAAGCCCGGTGGTTCCCGGTTGAAAGGCGAGGGGAATAAAGCTCATAAAGCCCGGCGCCTCATCCTGAAGGTTCCTCAAGAGTTCCAGATGTCGCCATTTTTCTTCGGGCGTTTCGATATGGCCGTAAAGAAGTGTAGCGTTCGAAGGGATTCCAAGCTCATGCGCCGTGCGATGAACGTTGAGCCATTCTTTAGCGCCAATCTTAAAGGGAAAAAGTTCTTGGCGCACGCGCTCCGAAAATACTTCGGCGCCGCCGCCGGGGAGTGCGGTGAGCCCAGCCTCTTTAAGCTGCCGCAGTACCGACTCGACCGATTTCTTGGAAATGCGCGCGGCCCACTCCACTTCCACGGCCGTAAAAGCTTTGATGCCGACCTTGGGATAGGCGTCGCGTAAAGAGCGCACGATGTTCACATAATTCTCGAGCTTCCACTCGGGCGGCATGCCGCCGGAGATATGGATCTCAGAAATCTCCCCAGAACATTTGGCGATCATTTCATCGATCGTCATCTCATAGGCATTGGGTTGGCCGCGTTTTGTCGCAAAATCACAAAACTTACAGGAGAGCACACAGATGTTGGTGGGCTCGAGCTTCTGATTTAAGACGTAAAAAGCTTTTTTGCCGTAGCGCTCTTCTTTGACGCGCTTGGCCATCCAGCCCACCGAAACCAGATCCGGACTGGCGTATAGCGTGCGGACATCCTCCAGATCCAGGCGTTCCTTATCCTGAACCTTTCCCCAGATCGGTTGAAGTTTTGTGTCTAAGAATTCGGTCATAGTCCGTAGCTCGTCCAGCGAGCGTTCACTTTCTCACGAATTTCTTCCGTCATATCGAGTGGATCGGGGTAGCCCTTCTTCCATGTCGCGTCGATACCCAGACTGCCGCTGAAGCGAAGAACCGAGCCTTCCTGATGCGTGCCGGAAAAGAGGACGTCTCGGGCGCAGTCAAAGCGAGTGAAGATACCCCACAAAGTCGACACGAGGTCTTCTAAATCCACGTCCGTACTGACTACTGCGATTATTTTAACACCTTCCAGCGCCGTCTCATGAAGAAGGCCCTCTAAAACTTTCCGTCCTTCTGATTTCACCTGGACCACGAACAGCGCGTCATCGCCC
>JANLWZ010000334.1:0-2096 GCA_031364865.1 Elusimicrobiota bacterium | reverse complement strand
CTTTGCCAAATTGCTGAAAAGGGGTGGCTGGGTGATGCCTGAGAATACTCCGGAGACCCCATCAAAAACCTCGGAATTCTTCGAGAAAATGCAGGAATCCTTGGACGAGATATATGCGCAAACATCGGGATACCTTAGAAGGGTATCTTTTTCCAAGGAAGTCGTTCCGTACGCAGGTGTCCTCGTCGGCTACCTGGATTTCCTTCTGCCGATGATCAAGGATTTAAAGAGGCTGCCGTTCATGCCAAGTGGGCCGGTGTTCCTGATGGTCGACGACGCCGACAACTTGAGCCACAGCCAGACCCTTATTCTTAACTCCTGGGTATCCTACCGGACGACAGCTGATCTGAGCCTGAAGATTTCAACACAGATGAACTACAAAACTTACCGCACTGCAAATGGGCAAAGAATAGATGCGCCGCATGATTACTCCGATGTAAACATTCAGGCCGTGTACACTTCGGACAAAGATAAATATCCGAATCGTGTGAAGGAAATCGTGAAAAGGCGTCTGGTCATGCTCCAAATTTCCGCGACCCCGGAGCAATTTTTCCCGGAGGATGAGGAGCAGGAAGCCAGAATCAGAAAAGTATACGATGAGAAAAAAAATCAGTGGTCGGACAGCGGCAAAGGTTATCGGGCCACTGACGATGCCTACAGGTATGCACGCCCGGAATACATGAAAAGCCTGTTGGGTAAAAGCAAAAATTTCTCGACTTACAGGTATGCCGGATTCGATCAACTTGTTCACATTTCATCGGGAGTCATTCGTTATTTTCTTGAAACTGCCTCACTGATGTATGGGGAGCAGCGCGCCAGCGGCACGGATCTGATTGAAGCCATTCCGCCAGCCATACAGAACAAAGTTATACGTGAATGGTCGGATGCCGCCATGTTCAGCGAATTCGAAAAGATTGTGCGGGACGAAGAAAGTGAGGCTGGCGGCAAGGAACCCGATGGAAACCTTGGCAAACTGCAAAAGCTACGTAATCTGATAAGTGCGCTGGGCGAGCTTTTTCATGAGCTTTTGGTCTCAGATTTAGCTGAGCGCCGCGTTTTCTCGTTTGCGCTATCAGATGCACCAAGTAATGAACTGAAAAAGATTCTTGACCTTGGCGTCCGCTACGGCTACTTCCACGAGTCGACGATCGGAAACAAAGAAGGCACCGGAAGAACCAAGCTATACATCCTGAGCCGCCGACTGGCCCCTCATTTCAAGCTGGATCCTACGGGGTTTTCCGGTTATAAGTTCATGACGAATGCGGCGCTGATCGAAGCCATACGCACGCCCAAGTCGCTTCTACGGCGCGCCAAGAAAGCCGGGTTGGAGAACGATCTGTCCGACGCTCAGGGTGACCTCTTCACAGACGGATGAATGCCATGAAAATCAGTTTGATTGATCTCCCTAATCACCTTGAGCTACCGCTTGATATTTTCATTTGCTCGGCAAGCTTCGAGGATAGATGCAAATCTGCCGCCCGGCAAATCGAACCTTCTCAGGTGGCCCGTGTTTTAATATGCGAATATCAGGACTTCGAAAGCGTAGCCCCTGAGGCCGCCAATGCGGCTTGGTTGCGTTCGCGCTTCGCCGACCGAGGGCAGCGCGTCATTCTCAGCACCAACCAACCGCTTCTGACAGCGGACAACTTGAGCAATGAGCTGGACAACCTGCCCAAAACTCAATGCCTGAACATGTTGATCGACATCTCCACTTTCACACACGAAGCCCTCTTGATCCTTCTGAAGCTGCTCAGGCAAAGTGGCTTGTCGGCGAAGATCAGGTTCGTTTACACCGGCGCACGCGAATATTCCATCGGATTGCAGGGAAATGAAAAATGGCTGAGCAAAGGCATTGATGACGTCCGATCCGTACTGGGATACCCAGGGGAACTGGCTCCCTCAAAAAAACTCCATCTAATCATCTTGGCCGGGTTTGAAAGCGAAAGAGCCGAAAAGCTTATCGAAGCTTACGAACCTGCGGTAGTATCGCTTGGTGTTGGCGAACGGCTGGCATCAATAAGCGAAGATCACCACGATTTGAATTCCGTATTCCACCAAAGAGTCGTCGACTTCTGCAGCAGCATATCAGCAAAAAG
>JANLWZ010000092.1:0-29644 GCA_031364865.1 Elusimicrobiota bacterium | reverse complement strand
CGCCTGGTGCTGGAGGCGATGCTCGAGCCGGAAGGCTATCACACCGAAGAAATCTATGTGAATGGTATATCCACGAGCCTGCCCGAAGACGTGCAGATCCGTATCGTGCATTCTATTCCGGGCCTTGAGCGCGCCGAAGTCATGCGACCGGGCTATGCGGTGGAATACGATTACTGCCCGCCGACGCAGCTGAAAGCGACGCTGGAAACCAAAACGGTCGAACATCTCTATTTTGCCGGTCAGATTAACGGAACGACGGGCTACGAAGAAGCTGCGGGCCAGGGTTTTATGGCCGGTGTGAACGCCGCGCTGAAGATCGATGAGAAGGACCCGATGATCTTAAAGCGCGATGAAGCGTATCTGGGTGTCCTGATCGATGATCTTGTGACCAAAGGCGTGGACGAACCCTACCGTATGTTTACGTCCAGATCGGAATACCGGCTTCACCTTCGCACCGACAACGCCGATCTCCGGCTTATGGACTATGGGCACAAGCTTGGGCTTGTTCCGGAGAAAGCCCATGAGGCATTTTCTCGCTACAGGGCGCTCGTAGAAAAAAATCTCAAACTGCTGGAGAAGACGCACGCCTCAGGTGAACAGGAGACGCTGGCTAAACGTTTACGCCAGGGAGAGTCTTTACCGCTCGATTGGATGGACTTGAGCGCCGATCCGGCGGAAGCGAACCCTTTATGGCCCGCTGAAAAAATTCGCCAGCAAGTCGAAGTCCAGATCAAATACGAAGGCTATCTGCGCCGTCAGCAATCGGACATCAACCGGTTTTCGCGCATGGAGCGCCGCCAGATCCCGGCCGACTTCGATTTCAACGGCATCATCGGTCTTCTGACGGAAACACGCCAAAAAATGAATTCCATTCGTCCCTCCTCTCTGGGTCAGGCCAGCCGCATTCCCGGTGTGACGCCTTCCGACATCAGCCTTTTGATGGTGTATCTCGAACGCCAAAAAGAAGCCGCGCTGTGACCCCACCACCTCTTTTGACGCGTTCGCAAAAAGAGGTGGTGGGGTGATCAGCTCGTCAACGCGTCCAGCCATTCCCGAAAAGTTTATGCCGCTGCGTCGCGACATCGATTTTCTCGCGCACCTCTTAGGCAAAGCTATTTTGACGCATGACGGCGAGGCCGTCTTTAAAGCCGTAGAACATGTGCGCATGACGACGCTCGCGCTGCGGCAGAAATTTGATCCGGATGTTGAAAAAGAATTGCTTCGTTATATCCATTCGCTCGACATTCAAACGTCCACCTCGATTATCCGTGCCTTTGCGCTGTACTTCCAGCTCGTGAATCTCGCGGAAGAAGTGCACCGCATCCGCAGGAAGCGACATTACGAGAGTCTGCCCAACCACGAGCCGCAAAAGGGATCGCTGGAAGAACTGGTGCTCAAGCTGGGCGCGCGGGGTCTCACGCCCCCCGAAGTCCAGAAACATTTAGATCGCCTTTCGATTGAAATTGTGTTTACGGCACATCCCACTGAAGCGCAGCGCCAGACGATTTTGACGAAACTTCTCCGTATCGCGATGCTCATGATGGCGCACGAACGAGCCCGGATGACGCCCGCGGAGGAAGAGACCTTTGTCGCCAAAGTGAACAGTGAAGTCGACGCGCTCTGGCAGACGGAAGGTATTCGCGAGAGGAAAGTGACGCCGATCGACGAGGCGGAGAATGGTCTGTTTTATCTGGACCAGGTGCTCTTTGATCGGGTCCCCCGCACACTCGAAAAGTTGGAGCGGCTTCTGAATGAGGTCTATGGGCGGAAGATTCGTGTGGGAGAAGTCCTGCGGCTGGGTTCATGGATGGGCGCCGATCGCGACGCCAATCCCTATGTCACCCATACGATCACACGCCAGGTCGCGGAGATGTCGCGCACGCTCGCGCTCAAAAAATATTACGCCGTGGTCGATGAGCTGATTGGCCGCTGTAGTCTTTCTTCCGAACTGGCGCCTCCGCCTCCCAGCCTCGCCGCTTCCATTAAAAGCGATGCCAAACGTTTCCCTGCGCATGCCCGATCGCTCGAAGGGCGATTCTTTCATGAGCTTTACCGCCAGAAGCTTTCCTTTATGAAGCATAAACTCAAAATTACGCTCGATGGCCGTAAGGGGTACGCGGGCGCGAAGTCGCTGCTCAACGATGCGGAGCTTGTGCTCGAAGCGCTTCGTCATGCGCGTTCGGCGCTGGCGGCCGAGGTCGCGTTTTTATGCAGGCAGATACGTATTTTTGGTTTTCATCTCGTATCCCTCGATGTCCGGGATAATTCGCAGGCCATACGCAAAGTATTTGAGTCCAGAAAATCTCCGGAAGCCAAAGAAGTGCTCCGCACGATCAAAGGTATCCGACAGATTCAGGACGAGGTCGATCCCAAAAGCGTTACCGCCTATGTCATCAGCATGACGCATACGGTCGACGATGTCCTCCTGCTTTTCGGACTGATTAGAAAGGCCGGGCTGCTCGGCCGGATAGATGTTGTTCCCCTTTTTGAAACCATTGACGACCTGAGACGCGCCGATGACGTCATGATCCAACTCTACACACACCGTGTGTACCGGCAGCATCTGCGTAAACGCGGCAATATTCAGGAAATCATGGTCGGCTATTCTGATTCGAATAAAGATGGCGGCTTCCTCACCTCTGGCTGGGAACTCTATAAAGCGCAGCTGGATTTAACCTCCGCCGCCAAACAATACGGAATCCGGCAGGTGCTTTTCCATGGCCGCGGCGGCGCCATCGGCCGCGGTGGCGGTCCGTTGAATCACGCCATCCTCGCACAACCGCCGGAAACGGTTCAGGGCATGATCAAAATGACGGAACAGGGCGAGATGATCCACAACAAATATGGCAATCCCTATATCGCGGACCGGAATCTGGAGCTCATGCTCTCGGCGATGATGGAAAGCGATATGCTGCGGGAACCGATGGAGCTGGAGCAGGGCTGGGTCAAAGCCACGGAAGAACTATCGCAGCTTTCGTATAAGGCCTACCGCGATTTGATCTACAACGATAAAGAATTTGAAGTCTTCTTCGACCAGTGCACGCCAATCCGTGAAATTCAGGGACTGAATATCGGTTCGCGCCCTGCGCGACGCGTCGCCGGGTCTTTAAAGATTGAGGATCTGCGCGCGATCCCCTGGGTGTTTTCCTGGACTCAATCCCGCTACACCTTGCCGGGCTGGTATGGTTTCGGCAGTGCGCTCAAGGAATGGAAAGGCGATCGCGGTCTGCTCACGCAGATGTACCGAAAGTGGCCGTTCTTTAAAGCGCAGGTAGATTTCATGGCCATGAGCGCAAGGAAGGCGGATATGCATATCGCGCGGCGCTATTCCAATCTGGTGGAAGACAAAGCGATGCGTGAGCGTATCTTCTCGCGCATTGAGCAGGAGTACAACTGGCTGCAAGAAGGCATTCTTGAGCTTACGCAGGAAAAATCTACGCTGCCGATGAATCCCACGCTGGAATCGTCCATCAAACTGCGCAATCCTTACGTGGATGCGCTCAGCTATTTTCAGATCAGCCTGTTAAAAGAATGGCGCGCATCCGGCAGGACTCGGGACGACGTCAAGCATGCCGTGCTGCTCTCCATCAATGGTGTCGCCAATGGCATGCGAAATACTGGATAATGAGGAACTTCAACTAAGAAAGGATCTGTCATGTCAAAACCTTTGGTCATCGTTTTAATGGGAAGTAAATCCGATTGGGAAGTGATGCAGCATACCGCCGCCACGCTCGATCAATTTGGCATCGCTCATGAGTGCCGTGTGCTTTCCGCGCACCGTACCCCGAAGGAAACCTCTGAATTTGTCTCCAAAGCCGAATCTCGCGGCGTGGAAGTCGTGATTGCTGCCGCAGGCGGCGCCGCGCATCTTGCCGGCGTCTGCGCGGCGCATACGATCCTGCCCGTTCTCGGTGTCCCGATGACGAGCGCGCTCAATGGCCTGGATTCCCTCCTTTCCACCGTGCAAATGCCCGGCGGCATTCCAGTGGGAACGCTCGCTATCGGCAAAGCCGGTGCGACCAATGCGGCGCTTCTGGCGGCCGCGATCCTTTCGCTGTCCCGTCCTGAACTCAAAAAGAAAATCAAAAGCTTCCGGGAATCCCAGTCTCAAAAAGTGCTGGCCGAGAAGCTTTCCTGATGGCCAGTCAAAGCAATCAGAGCCTCATTACGCGTGATGTCCTCGTACGCGTTTTCTTTTTTGCCGCCTTCGCATTCATTCTGTATCAGCTGATGCTGCTCGCCAAGCCATTCTTTACGGCCATGCTAGGTGCAGCGATGCTATCCATGATTTTTTATCCACTTCATTCGCGCATTGTTGACCGACTCAAAAATCGCACGCTTGCATCCTTCATTAGCACCTTAAGCGTTCTGCTTCTGGGCGTTTTGCCACTGGTCGGCATGGGATGGTTTTTCATCCGGGAAGCGTCGGATCTGGCGCCCATGGTGAAGAAATTTATTGATGAGCTGCGAAGTCGTGACCTGCCGGCACTCGAAGCCCATCTGCCCGCTTTTGCTCAGCGGGCGATGAATTACTTGAGTGAGATCTTTATCCGCATGAATGTCGATTTGAAGGACGTCCTGCTGGATAACGCGCGGCTTGTAGGCACGAAGGCGACTTATTGGGCATCGCAAGCTCTCCGAAACATCGCGGTGACGCTGTTAAATACCCTGATCTTGTCGATCGCGCTCTTTTTCGCATTTCGGGATGGAGAGAGATTTCTGCAGTGGGCTATTTCGCTGGTTCCGATGCAGTCAGCGCACAAACAGATTGTGGCGCGTCGCGTTTATGAGACATTCCGGGCCGTCGTGGTAGGGTCTTTTTTAACGGCGGCGACCCAAGGCGCGCTATCGATCATAGGCTTTTTGATCGCGGGCGTGAAGCTGCCTGTGGTCTTAGGCTTGGCCACGAGTATCACCGCCATGTTAGGAGCTTCTGTTATTGTGACGCTTCCGGTCGCTTTCAGCGTCATGCGTGAACACACGGGCTGGGGAATTTTTCTCGTGATATGGGCGTTAGGAGTGGTAGGCATGGTTGACAATTTCCTTAAGCCCATGCTTATCGGCTCGCGTGCACGCATGCCGTTCATTCTTATCTTCTTCAGCATCATCGGCGGCATAAAGCTTTACGGCCTCCTTGGTTTCATCCTGGGGCCGATGCTCCTCGCCAGCTTCCTATCCTTCGTCAAGATCTACCGTGAGGAATACGACACCAATTCATGACTGATTCGGCCAAACGCGGACTGGTCGCCGCCGCGTACTTTTTGTGGCTCGTGGCCTTTGGTGTGGGTATTGTCCGGCTCAGAGCTTCTTACCTTCAGTCCTCGAACGCTCTTAAACAAACACAAGCTCTTACGACTCAGCTGCTCGATACTTCTGTCGCCATTGATGAAGCGTCACGTCATGCGCAGGCCGGATCGCGCGAGATGGAGTTTTTGAGAAGTCTCGTCAGCCTTCTACCGGAAAGTAAAAGCTTCGCCCGCACACAGCGCGCAATGCTGGACGAGATCGAAGTCCTTCGCGTCAAAGTAAGCCGCAAGGTCAAGAACGACCTGCATATCCTGGTCGACACCCGTGCCAACAAACTGTATGTGAAACAGGGACTCCTGCTTTTGTGGGAGGCGGATTGCTCCGTCGGCCGCGGCGGCATCCTGCAGGATAAAGTGACGGGTCGCCGATGGGAATTCGTGACACCACGCGGGGTCTTCGATGTACGTGAAAAAATTGAAAATCCTCTATGGATCAAACCGGATTGGGCATTCGTGGAAGAAAATAAGCCGGTCCCGCCGCCGGGGGATGTGAGCCGGCAAGCGGCAGGGGAACTGGGCGGCTACGTGCTCAACCTGGGAGATGGTTACCTCATTCATGGAACGAAGGATGAAGCATCCCTGGGCAGAGGTGTATCGCACGGCTGCGTGCGCCTGGGTGCGGAAGATCTGAAACGCGTGCATGAAGTCGCGCCCCGCGGAACCAGGGTATACATCTACTGATGAACAGAGACGAAGCGCTTACCAAACTTCTCAGTCCGCTGGAATCCAGGTGGGTGGCACTGTTCGCTGCTCTGCTGCTGGCTGCGATTTATATTTATCCGGAACACTTGAAGGCCATTTCCCAGCGTGAAGAGGCGGTTCATCAGGAGCTGCGGCACGCTCTTGAGCAGGCCACCCTGGCTCGTGACAGGGTGGCTTCGATCGATACACTCAAAACCCTGGATCTGGAGCAGATGAAAGCCGGTTTAAGCGGCAACGCGCAGTCTCAGAAGGCACTCTTTGAGTCGGGTCTTTCGCTGCAGGAAGAACGTCGACTGCTCGATAAGCAACTGGAGATTATGACCACGACACTGTTCGTGAATCCTGCACTGCAGAGAATATTTCTTTTGCGCGCCGATCAGCCGCTCCAGAGCTATCTGCTTTCCTATATCCCGCTCAAATCATTTTCCGGCTCTGCCGCAACGCTTCCAGGGAGTGTGAAAATTATTTCTAAAGAACGTTTTGCGCATCCCGAACGCGGAAAATCAGAACAGGTGAACGGCACGCTGCAATGGATTCCGCCTCAGGTGGGTAATTCTGTGCGCTCAAAAGCCTTAGGTGAGTTTGTGATGTTTACGAACAGCGCGCTCATCCTGCATGGCCCATCGGTGAACGATGAAGCACACGAGAAATATCCGCATGTTTGTCTGGGGTTAGACCTGGAGTCGGCGAGGCGCCTTTATCGGGCGAGTTTTATTGGAACGAGGATTACACTCAGCCAGGTCACAATCGAGCCGGTTGTCCCCTCACATGACCCGGCGGCGCCAGGTCCGCTCTGACGACTTTGGGTCAGGTTTAATCTCAAAATTCACGGCGCCGATGGTCCGCGCATCTTCCGTCTCAATCGAAACCCGCCATTTTCCCATCTCATAATTAGATTTTGCGCCGACGCCGCGATAGCCTTCGCCTCTACCCCCGGTGATCGGCAGCGCCAGACGATCCGCGACGTAATACCCTTTGCCGTTCGGATTTTCTTTGGCCCACACCATGTAGATCTGATGCGTGAAGCGCCGCGGCGCGAAAACGCGGACAAAACAATAAACCACATCGCCCTGACGCGCGAGAAACATGCGACTGTCGCGCCGCCAGAAGAAGTACCAGGGTGGCTTCGGCGATGAGAGCTGATACTGTCCGTTGATGCGCTCGACACGATGATAGATGTTGCCGAATTGCATGGAGAGCGGCACGGGTGGGATCCACTTCATGATATAGAGGGCAGTCACTAGAGCCAGCGCCAGGACAGGGGGCCATCCTAACGCAAACGCCGCGCCGCGTTTTGACTCCGGCGTCATGCGCGCCAGATATCGGACCAGGTAATACGTGCCTGCGCCCGTAAGCAGGACAGCGAGCGCAAACGTCCACCACCCCATCCTGCCGAAAATAATGGGAACCACGTAGTTCAAATAGGAGACCAGGCAGAACGCGTGCAGTCCCAGGCGCATCTTGGAGCCCGCCTCTTTGATCTTTGGCATCTCGTTCGCAAACATCAGGAGAAGCGTCAAGAGGAGAAAGACCATCGAACGCGGACCGGTGGTACTTTTGAAATACAGGATGACATAAGCACTGAGCAGGCCGCCGTAGCAGAAGTGGATGGCTTCCGTTTCATAATGCCAGAAGCGCGCGAAACGCCCGCTGGGCTGCCATTGGCCAAGATCGAGGCGGTACTGTTTGATCAGGATAAACGTGATGAGTCCAAGGTAAGCGCTTTGATACAGTAGATCCAGGATCGAGTCGATGCGAACCAGTGTCAGCGCGTCGAAAAGGAATCCTCCGACGAAGAAAAGGACGTTCCTGTTTCGGTAAGCCCAGTCTTTGGCTTCGTGGAAAGTCATGCCAAGATTCTACCTGTTATATGATGGGGTCATGCCGAGCCCCAGACCGCCTTCACGCAAGCGCCCTCCCCGCAAAAACCTGATCGCTATAGATGGTACGCTCGAGCCCGTCTATAAGATGCAGATTATCATTCAGGAAAAAGGGATCGACGCCGAACCGTTTGAGCTGCGCATCCTTCACCGGGATGCCATTCACGAACACGTGGACTGCAACAATCCGGCCTGTCACAACGGCGGTTTTTCTTTAGGGAATGTTTTGCGAGAAATGATCGTTAATCGGCAGGAAGAATTCATTGGTACGAGTTTCTGCACCGGCACTGAAGGCGACCCGGAAGAAGACCTTATTCATCCTTCCTGCAGTACACGCTTCGAAATCCAATCGATCCTTCGCTACAGGTAATTTAGCCGAAGTAATCCGGCTCGTTGCCTGGTTTCCACTTGATATTGCAGCCGGTCGCGGGGCGTTGATCCGCCGATACTGGCTTGTCCGCCACTACGGCATCCATCGCGGCGCGAAGATCCTTGCCGGTGACGGGTTTATTGTTCCCTGGGCGTGAATCGTCCAATTGGCCCCGGTAGACCAGTTTTCTTTCCTTATTAAAGAGGAAGATGTCCGGGGTACAGGCCGCCGTATAGAGCTTCGCCACATCCTGGGACTCGTCATGAAGGAGCGGAAAGCGGATGCCGCTTTCCTTCACAAACTTTGCGAGTTCTTCCGGAGAGTCGTCCGGGTATTTGTCCGCATCGTTTGAGCTGATCCCAACGATGGCGATATCTTTGGCGGCATAGTCGTTCCCTAATCTGGCGAGTTCTTTTTTAATGTGCTGCACATAGGGGCAATGCTGGCAGATGAACATCACCAGGAGCGCCTTCTTATTTGAGAAATTCTTTAGGGTAATCTTCTTTTTTGTGACGACATCCGGAAGGCTGAAATCAACGGCCGTTGTACCTAAGGGGAGCATCGTCGATGGGGTTAATGACATGGTCGTACCTCCTGGATCCATTCTACTATGCTCTTGGGAACCGAAATAAGAGAGGGTGGTTATAGCGCTTGTGAACGAGCCCAAAATCGATATCAGACGCAAAAACGACCACTTTCACACAAAAGCGGGATGGCTGGATTCCCGCCACAGTTTTAGTTTTGCGCACCACTATAACCCATCAAACACCCACCATGGCCTTCTCCTTGTGGACAACGACGATATCATCCGGGCGGGAACGGGCTTTGATACCCACCCACATCGCGATATGGAAATCGTGACCTGGGTGTTGGATGGAGAGATTGAACACAAAGATTCCCAGAAAAATCGGGGCATCATTTATCCAGGGCTTGCCCAGCGCATGAGTGCGGGGGCAGGGATCTGGCATTCCGAAATGAATCCCAGCGGCCAGAAAGATGTGCACCTTGTACAGATGTGGGTCCTGCCGGATACGGAAAGCATCGCCCCCTCTTATGAGCAGCTGGACATCAACCCCCAGCTCAGCAAAGGCGGCCTAGTGCCCATAGCCTCCGGGCAGGGCCATAACGCGGCGATCCACATCCGCCAGAAGGATGCGGTCCTTTGGGGCGGCCGGCTGAAGACCGGGGAAGTGGTCGAAATCCCACCAGCGCGATTTGCGCATCTGCATGTGGCCAAAGGCAAAGTAACTTTGGACAAGGCCGGAGTTCTCAGTGCTGGAGACACAGCGCGGCTGGTAGGCGAAGATCGCCATACCCTAATCGCGGATAGCCAGTCCGGCGCAGAAGTGCTAATCTGGCAGATGAACGACACTTTGGCGGTATCTTAAGAAAGAGGTGAATGATTATGGGACCACAAAAACCCTGCGGCTGTTAATGTTGTGAGTAGTGCACAGCAGGCATGACGCCTGCTGGACTCTACCCATACCACCTTCGGCACGATTCGCCAAATGCGAATCGTTTTGCCGATGGCCATCGCAACCGTAGCAAGAAAGGAGGGCGAAGGTGAAATCCATCCGCATCCATCAATTCGGTGGACCCGAAGTCTTAAAACTAGAAGAACTTCCCCTTCCAAAGCCTGCGCCGGGGGAGATGCTCGTACGCCTGAAGGCGGTTGGCATAAACCCCGTCGATACTTATATCCGTGCGGGGTTGTATGGTCCGCGCACTTTCCCCTTTACGCCAGGGCTTGATGCCGCAGGCATCGTGGAGTTGGCTGGTTCTGATGTCCGGAAATTTAAAGCGGGTGAGCGCGTTTATCTTTCGGGTTCCGTGAGCGGCGCCTACGCGGAATACGCTCTCTGCCGCGAAGATCAAGTGCACGCCCTGCCTGACTCCTTGTCTTTCACCCAGGGAGCCGCTCTGGGGGTGCCGTATGTCACCGCTTATTTCGGGCTGGTGAAACGCGCGCAGGCGCTTCCCGGAGAAATCCTCCTGATTCACGGAGCGTCCGGTGGTGTGGGGGTCGCCGCCGTTCAGACGGCCCGCCTCTTAAAACTAAAAATCTATGGCACGTCCGGCACAGATAAAGGACGCGGCCTCATCAGAGAGCAAGGCGCATTGCATGTGCTGGATCATCGCGCGCCGGGTTATCTCGACGAGTTCATGAAACTTACCGAGGGTAAAGGTGCGGATATAGTTCTAGAAATGCTCGCGAATGAAAACCTTGGGAAAGACTTAAAGATTTTGGCCGCGCACGGCCGTGTGATTGTCATCGGCAGTCGTGGTACAGTCTCGATCGACCCGCGCGACACGATGACGCGTCACGCCGATATCCGCGGCATGTCCATTGTGACGGCGAGCGCGGCTGACTTGGCCGAAGTCCATGAAGCGATCGGGCAAGGACTCGCGAGCGGCGCCTTGCGCCCTGTCATTGGCGCAGAACTTTCCCTTTCTCAGGCTGCATCGGCGCATGAGCAGGTCATGAAAGCAGGAGCCTACGGAAAAATTGTCTTAATCCCTTAAGGAGGGTTGCTATGGATGAAAAAAAGGAAGGTAGTTGCGGTCCAGATTGTAAATGCGGATGCCAAAGTCGTGGCAAGTGCTGTGGTAAAGCCGGCACGGCAGCGCTCGCACTTGTGCTGCTATTGATCGGTGGAATAATCGGCTACGGTGCAGGAAAATGCCAAAAGATGTGCCCGATGATGGCATCGCACTCTTCCATGCCGGCTGGAGCTCCAGCCAAATAGTTTGCTGTACACCCTTTCCCGTGGATCCCGCGGGAAAGGGTGGTATTGCAATTACTCCGCGTCGTCTTCGTCGTTATCCTCTTCTTCTTCGAGGTCATAATCAGCCGCATCACATGCGAGTTCTTTCGCATCGCTGCCGGCATACACAATAAAGGTCGGACGTGAGGGTTCGTCCCACATTTTGACGCCCCAGACTTTTTCATCGGCAGAAGAGCGGAGCTCAAAATCGTCTTCGGTGCCTTTGCGGACGACACCCAGCGACTCGAAAATTTCCTGAATTGACTTTTTGTCTGCGGAAAGTGCCATAAATATCCTCCTTGGGCACACATTTTACACGAAGATTTTGACGCGACTTCTTAAATAGATAGAATGGGAGCCAATGAAACACACTTCGCATCTTTACCGTATGAATCCGCAATCCGCGTACCGACCCAGGCGTCTTCCCAAGCTCTCCACGCTTCTCGCCGGCATTTTAATGCTATCGCTGATCGCTCTTTACTGGATCGGCAAACACACCGGATAGGGCCATGGCCCTGGATCCACGACTGACTTTTCGGACTGCGACCCCTGCAGACCGACGCACAGTGCTCGATATGGTCAACGCCATGGCGGACTGCGACAAAATGCCCCGCCTGGATGATGAAGCGCAAGCACGTCTGATGCAGGACGCCTTTCAAAAGAAAAAAGTAGAATTTATTCTAGCGGAATGGGAAATTAAAGCCGTCGGATATGTAGCACTCTTCGAAACGTACTCCACTTTTGAAGCACGGCCTACGCTTTTTATTGATGATCTTTTCGTTTTGCCGGACTATCGCGGTCGGCATGTCGCCTTTGAACTCTTTCGCCATTGCGTGAAGGAAGCCAAGCGGCGCGATTGCGGGAGAATGGAGTGGCTGGTGTTGGAGGGTAATCAGCCGGCCTTCGGATTCTACGATCATCTCCAGGCCAAACGCCTCAAGAATTGGGTCCCGTTCCGGCTCAATCGCGACGACATTCAGCGAATGTCGTAAATCCGCCCTCTATGACGCGCATCAAAGCTACGGATGCACTTCTTACCGATCACAAACTCATCAACAAAATCCTCGAGCTGTTTAAGCCCGACAATCCACGCTTCATCTCCATTTGCCGCACGCTGCATAGAGCGGTTTCTGCGCACGCCTGGTTTGAAGATGAAATCTTTCTCCCCGCTATTGATCTCGAACCGCGCTTTTTTAACCGTTTTACGAAAGAACTCTTTCAGGAACATCAGGACATCGATGCTTTACTGAAACTTCTCAGAAAAACACCTGAAGCAAAGAAGGAAGAGTTGGCGCAGTATGCGTTAACGCTGCGGGTACTCCTATCCACCCACTTCCATAAAGAAGAAGATGCACTTTTCCCCATCACAGAAAAACTCTTATCGAATGAAGGTTTGCTGGAATTAGGCGATGAGATGAAACGACGACAACTCGAAGTCCGAAAGTTCAGCGAGCTCTAAGCTACTTTACTGACGCTAAATCTTTCAGCGATTGTTCCTGCCCCGGCTTGAAGACCTCGACGCGGGCGGGAATTCCCAGGCGCTGCATTTCTCTCTTAAGTTCATCGGGATTTCCCGCTAGTGCCGGAAAAGTTCCGTAATGCATAGGAATGACCGTCCGTGGCTGAAGCGCACGAACCGCGATGGCCGCTTCTTTCGGCTTCATCGTGTAGACGCCGCCAATCGGAAGCAGAACGACCTGTGGGCTGTAGAGCTCCGCGATCATCGACATGTCGGAGAACGCCGCTGTGTCGCCCGCGTGGTAAAAAGTAGCGGTTCCCTCGTCGGAAACAACAAACCCCATCGCGGCGCCAGCGTAAATATTGTTTTCCCCCTCCTTATAACTGGAAGAGTGCACGGCCGGTACTGCTGTGATCGTCACCGTTTCAATTTTCGTACTGCCCTGAGGATTTAACGGAATCACATTCGTCACGCCATGTTTCTTGGCGATCTCTGTGAGTTCGTGGCTGGCGATAAGTGGCGCATTAAATTTCTTGGCGAGATCAAAAGCCTCACCGACATGGTCCGAGTGACCATGTGTGACAAGAATGCCTTCAATATGCGTAAACGATGTTTTTGGAGCTTTGGGATTTGAAAGCCAGGGATCGATCAAAAATATTTTCCCCCCTCGCGACGAATACTGAAATGCCGCATGGCCAAGCCACTTCAGTTTGGGTTCGGCGGCAAAGACGAAAGAGTTTAAAAAAAGAAGTGCGAGAAGGCTGAAGGTAATGCGTTTCATGGTTATCCTCCGAATGAAATTTGTAGTTCTATTATAATCTGCGCGTGATTGATAGCAAACAACTCTTAGAAAAGTACGCCGCAGCGGTGTTGCAGGCGCCAGAACAGCTTCACCTGACTGCAACGCGTGAGCCTGGAGATTTTTGGCAGCGCCATGTGCTCGATGCGCTCAAGCTTTTAGAGCTGATTCCCGCTGAAGACAGAAAAAGACCACGAAGAGTGTTGGATGTGGGCAGTGGCAATGGGGTGCCGGGCATTCCGGTGGCCATCGCTTCCCCCCTTTGGGATGTAAATCTTCTCGATTCAAATTCAAAAAAGAGTGGATTTCTAGATATGTTTTGCAAATCTAATGGTGTTAAAAACGTCCATATTTTAGCGGCTAGGGCAGAGGTGCTAGCTAGGGGAGATAATCGGGAGGCTTATGATTATGTCTTCGCCAGGGCTCTGGGCAAGTTGCCATCAGCGCTCGAACTGGCCTCTCCTTTCTTAAAGGTAGGGGGGAAATTGATTGTTCCACATGGAACATCTTGGAATGCAGAAGTAGGGAAGTCCAAAAAAGCCATGAGAGAACTTAAGCTCATCTTAAACGACCCAATTACCTATTCTTTAGGAACGGGAGTCACTTTTGTGGCTTTACAGTTCGAAAAGCTAGCGAAAACGCCTGACATTTACCCAAGAGCCGTTGGAATTCCTACTAAAAGGCCATTATGATCCCTTTAAGGGACAATATTCCTTCAGGAATTAAGCCATTTGTGACTTGGATGCTGATAGCTGCCAACTGCTACGTATTCTATTTGCAGATTACAGCAGGGGGAATCGAAGGTTTTGAGAAATTCGTCTACCACTGGGCAGTAGTTCCTGGCAAGCTGTTCTCAAAACCATCGGATTATTGGCATACGCTGATTACCGCAACATTTCTGCATGGTGGGTGGGGACACATCATCGGCAACATGGTATTTCTCTACATCTTCGGCGACAATGTCGAAGATCGCATGGGTCACTTTAGATACTTACTTTTCTATTTATTGGTGGGGATATTCGCCAACTTCTCGCAATCTTTCATTTCTCAGTCGAGCAAGATCCCATTGTTAGGCGCTTCAGGCGCGATCGCCGGCGTACTCGGCTCCTATTTCTATTATTATCCACATGCGAGAGTTCTGACGCTCATGCCCTTCGGAATTTTCACCCGGGTCGTTGAAGTTCCAGCGTTCATCTTCCTTGGCATTTGGTTTCTTTTACAAACTCTCAATACAACGGTTTCCATATCGGTGCAGATGGCTACCAAGCAAGCATCAGGGGGAGTTGCTTTTCTCGCACATGCGGCGGGATTTGTTGCTGGTCTCGTTTTGAGCCCTATCTTTGGTGACAAACGTTCACGATTTAAGTAAACTTGTTCCACGTGAAACAATCGGAGGTTAACGCGCTATGAAAGTTGTTGTTGTCGCCAACCAGAAGGGGGGAGTTTCCAAAACTACAACCTCTGTCAATTTGGCAGCCTACCTTGGACAGCTCGGTAAACACGTACTCCTTATAGATCTTGATCCGCAAGCCAATGCTACATCAGGAATCGGAATTGATAAATCAAAAGTTGAAAAGAGTATTTATGACGTTCTGATCGGCAAGGGAAGCATGGACGGGATCACACTTCAGACGCCCGAACAAAATGTGTGGGTGGCTCCGGCAAATCTTGCCTTAGTTGGCGCTGAAGTGGAACTCGTTCATGCTCCGCGACGAGAGTTCCGATTAGCCGATAGCATTATTAAAAACGAGTCTATAAATAGATACGATTATGTAATAATCGATACGCCGCCATCGCTTGGTCTTCTCACCATCAATGCATTTTCGGCGGCGCAAAGCGTCCTCATTCCAATGCAGTGCGAATACTATGCGCTCGAAGGTCTTGCCCAGCTTTATAAAACGATCCAGCTCGTGAAGCAGAAGTCCAATCCAACACTGCAGATCGAAGGCCTGGTGTTTGCAATGGTGGATTCGCGCGCCAATCTCACGACGCAAGTCATCGATGAAGTGAAAAAACTTTTGAAAGATAAAGTGTACGAGACGATGATCCCGCGGAGTGTGCGTCTGGCGGAAGCCCCGAGCTTCGGAAAATCCATTGCCTCGTATGACAAGACCTCGAAAGGTGCCGAAGCCTACGAACGTCTCGCCAAAGAATTTTTACAGCGTAATGGGCAGGCGCCGACGGTGCCGCCCGCTGCCGCACCCACCAACGAAACCGGCTCGACCAGCACAACCCACTTACAGGAGGTTTCAACGCCATGAGATCAGCCCTTGGTAAAGGACTTGACGCTTTAATGTCCGATGACGCCGTCGCCGATGTCTCTGCACCGAACAGCAAGCCTTCCGCGGCCAGTACTCTCGCGGTCGAACGGATTCGCCCGAATCCCAAACAGCCGCGGCGCACATTTTCTGAACAATCTCTTTCCGATCTTGTGGAGTCCATTAAGCAGAAGGGGATCCTCCAGCCAATCGTCGTTTCACCGACGGAAAGCGGCGTGTACGAGATCATTGCCGGAGAGCGGCGCTTCCGCGCGGCGCAGCGCGCAGGGCTGACCGAAGTGCCGGTGGTGGTGCGCACGGGGAGCGAAGTCGAGCGTTTCGAAATGGCGCTGATAGAAAATCTCCAGCGTGAAGATTTAAACCCCATCGATCTGGCGGAAGGCTTTAAGCGCCTGCAGGAAGAATTCCAGATGACGCAGGAAAAGATTTCGCAAGTGGTAGGCCAGGCACGTACGGTCGTCGCCAACACCTTGCGGCTGCTCGCACTCTCCGAAGACATCAAAGCGGCGATCAAGGAAGGAAAGATTTCCAGCGGGCATGCGAAAGCGCTCCTTTCCGTCGAGGATGAAGCCGCGCGCGCCGCGCTGTTTCAGCAGATCCTTGCCGAGGGTCTCACCGTCCGCGTTGTCGAAAGCGCGGCGCGCGACCACAAAACCGGCAAAAAGCCGGACCATCTTCGAGCGTCCGGCTACGATCAGCGTTCTCCTGAGATCCGTTCTCAGGAAGAAGAGCTTCAGAGCCGCCTCGCACGCAAAGTAGAAATCCATGCGGGCAGTCCAACTTCTCACAAAGGTTGGATTAAGTTAGAATTCTATTCTCTCGATGATTTCGACGCGCTCGTCCAAAAACTTAAGAGCTAAACTTCCTCTCGCATGCGCTGTGGCGTTTCTTGCTGCCGGCTTTCTTCGCGCAGCGGACGCTCCTGTTTATCTTTCTGAACTTCCCAATATCAACGACTACACCCTTTTTGCCAATGGCGGATGGGATGGCAACTGGTACGTCGGCTATAACACCACCTGGGTCAAGAGATTGCCGGCCGCGCCGAAAGGTAATTTCACGCGCGCCTATATCGGCGCAAAGCTGGGGCGCGCGAAGACCCTTCCCCCCGTGGGACGTCCACCCGAATTTAATCCAATCCCTGGAGAGTTCTGGATGGCCGTGGCCTCCACGACTCAGTGGAAAGCGGAGCAGCAATTCAAACTTGCATCGACTTCCGACATTCCGCTGGAGCCCAGCCCGGAGTATGCGCTGGAAAATGTGGGGGAATCCCAGTGGTTCTGGGTGGAAGTTCCCTTAACGTCCATCAATTTTTCGGGGGAAAATTATTTAGCGCTCTGGTCGCCAACGCCTGCTTTCATGGGCGTGTCCTCTTCTCCTGTGCTGGCCGCAGGCTGGGGAGGTAAAGATGTCTCCTCCTGGCTCGCCAATAATGCCAAAGGCGAGCCGCCCAAGAATCCTCAAACGTATATGTCAAAAGGGCTTTCCTATTTTCACCCAGGACTTGCGATGAAGCTCATCCCGTCGGACACTCCCGGCAAACCGGAAGTGCGGGTGAAAAGCTGGCAGAATGGCACGACGGATTATCCGAAGCCGATCGTCAACGTCTTAGCCGATGGCAATTCTGTTGAACGCGTCTGGATCGAAAGAAACAATCCGATTCGCAGAGGGGATGTCATCAGAGGCAATTGGGTCCCCGTCGGCCGCTCCCAGTGGCGGGCCCCGTATATCTTCTCGCTCGATTTTCGTAAGCTGCCGAAAGGACGTCAGTTGCTGCGCGCCTGTGCCGTGTCGATCTGGGAAGAACAGGGCTGTTCCGAACCTTTTGAAATTGAAGTGAGTGAAATCCGTGCGAAATAAACTTCTGATACCCGCCGTGCTGACGTCTCTGCTGCTAGCCGTCTCCGCCGTTTCTCCGGCGGCGGAGAAATCCGCCGCTCCCAAAAAGAAAATGACGCTCAAAGATCTCCTTAAATCATCAGGTGGGACATCGCGTCGAGCGACGAGCGTTGCTGGCGTGCGTGGACTGGATGAAGTGGGAGACGTCGATACGAAGGCGCGCGATTTCGACGCCATCGATCGGTTAGAAAAAGTCCAAATCTCTGATGAGGAATTGAAGACCTTCCTCTTCGAAGGACTCCTGAAATGACCCGGCCCTGGGCGATCACGCTGAGCTCTGTCCTCTGGATGACTCTCTACGCACAGGCTTTTGATTTCAGCAATCTGGATGTAAACAAAGTCGTTTCAGGCGGCACGAAACTCGCGAAAGCAGCCGGCGGCATTTCGGATGCGGAAGAGCAGAAGATTGGGCGCGATGTGGCCGCTAATCTTGCCGCACGATACGGTCTTGTGGAAGATCCTATCCCGTTGCGCTATGTGAACATGGTGGGCCAGGCACTCGTGCGTCAGTGTGACCGCAGGAAAATCCAGTATCACTTCGGCATCCTCCGCGCCTCAGAGATCAATGCGATGGCCGCGCCGGGGGGATATATTTTCATAACGCAGGGACTCCTCGATTCACTGAAGGATGAGGCTGAACTTGCTGGAGTCCTCGCGCACGAGATTGCGCACGTCACACGCCAGCACATCGTGAAAGCCATCCGACAGGCCAATCTCATTGAAGGGAGCGAAGACCTCGCTTCCGCTACGGGCCATGATGTGGACCAGTACGGCAAGATGAGCGACTTCTCGATCAGTCTCCTGAGCAAAGGACTTTCACGCGAGGATGAGCTCGAAGCCGACAAGCAGGGTACGTGGCTCGCGTCGCGCGTCGGTTACGATCCGGAAGGTCTAAAGAGATCCATCAAAACGCTGGAGGAAAAAGAAAAGACGGGTTTACTTCTTGCCCGCTTCAACAAAACCCACCCGCCCGCCGCAGAACGCCTGAAAGTGATCGAGAAGGCTCTAAAAGAAAATAAGGCTCCCCCGGGCACCCGCCAAAACGCCGAACGCTTCGTAAAAATCCTCTAAAAGACGACCTAAATCGAGCGTCCCAAACTCCCTAGGCCTTTCGGGGTCTGAGCTTTGGACCTTCGCTCTATATTGCCGCGGAGACAAACCTTCTAGACTAATGTCGGTGCTTCCCGTGCATACCCTTCTGACACGTATCATTGCTGCCTTTCTACTGCCATGTTTGGTGGCGGACCCTTCCTTGGCGAACCTCATGGAGTGCCGTCACACCGCCGGCACACCCAACATCTTTCAGCAGCAGGCACTGGCGGCACCCTTTCTCGCGATGCTGAAGCCCTTCCTCAAACCCGAGCGCCGTGCGGAAACCATGAACGCCGCCGCTGCAGCAATCGCCAAAGACCCAGTAGAACACATTGGAGTCATTCCTCCGGAGAGACAAGCAGAGATCAATCTGGAGGCGCTCTATGCGAAGTTTGCGCAACGCATGCGGAATATTCGTGCAGGAGAGAAGCTGGCAGAAAATGAAAATGAGTTTGAGCGAGTGAGGGGCATGTTCCCCAATGGCCAAGCCAAAGAAGCAGATATTTGGGGGACAACGATTGACGATTTTCCCAAGGATCTCAGCGATGACCTTCAACGCATCACGGAGGAGTGGCTTGCTCTACTTCCCCAAGTCGCTCACTTTCGTACGTCGCATTACCATATCGGGGTGACGATGATTCAAGATCAGGATCTTTCTAATCAAGGGGGGGATGACATCCATCGACTTTCCGCTGCAGAAATTGACGCTGCAAGTCGTGAAATAAGGGCAATCGTCGCCACAACGCCTGGACCGATTCGATTACGTCCGCGCGGTATACGCCTGGGCCCTGATGGATCGCTGATCTTTGTGTTTGATTTCTCACAAGAAATTCACAGGCTCAGACAGGCACTGAGAGACGGCATTCTCAAGGTGACGCCCAAACATTGGCAGCGCCCAAAACCCATGATCCATATGACGCTCGTTCGGCTGTTAGAAAATGTTCTCGTAGACGAGCCGACGGCCGAAGCCATTCGCAATTTTGCGGAAAAATATGAAGACGTCCGATCGGTTGCTGGGATGATTGAAGTTCACGGCATTCATCTGTCCCATGAAATCCGATGGATGCACGAAGACACTGAGTTCGATACGTTCCTGCCCTTTAAAAATACAGAGGGTCAATCCGTTCCCGCATCCGCGGGAGCCGCTGCGCCGAAGCCGCCGACGGGGGGTTCCGTACCGCAACTGAAGAAAAAGAACCCTGATACGCGTAAGAAATTTCTAGATCTTAAGGTGAGTGATGATACGCGTGGGCCAGATAACCGAGGTCCAAACGAGCGCCGCCGCATGACTGGCCAGGAGGATGAGAAGAAGCGCACCGCCGCCGCGCCCGAAAAACCCCGCCTGGATGCTTTAAAAATCCTTCTGCCAAATCCCGAAAGATTTATGTCCTTGCCCGATATTGTCACCGTATGGGACGGAAGGGCGCCACTGGAGAGAATCCTGAATGATTCTACGGGACGTCAGGTGATTGCCATCTATGGGATTCCTGACGATACCGGCGCCGTCAGAAACATGGGGCGCCCGGGTGCCAACAATCCGAGCGTGGCACTGCAGCTTTTGTTCGACGAAATGCGCAAGGCTCCTCTTTATGAGAACGTTAAAATCGTCTACCTTGGACATATCCCGCCCGCTCCACAGGATCCTGCGCGTCATCCGGTCATTCGTCCGGGTGAATTTCCGGGCGATCCCTATCGCGACAATCTGGAGGAGAGTTACCAGCGCGTTATCCGTGTCGTCAGCACACTTCGTCAGATGAATCCAAACATCGCTCTGGGCATTATCGGAGGGGACGACGGATATTCGTATGCCAACTTTTATCCCTATACAGGACGTACCGCTTATGTCGCACTCGCTAACCATACGATGGCGCGCACTTTGTCGCCTCAGTTAACACATCGCGCAGGAAAATCCACTGATCATAAAGACCCGCGTCTTCCGGGACCCAATAGCGGGACATTTGCCACTTTAAAATTCTCGCATCCCCATCCCGACAGTCTCTTGCAGCCTGATCAGGTTTGGTATTTCGCATTGGACCGCTTGACGCAGTTCTACCACATCCGACGAGATTGGCTGCGGAAACGCGGTGTCCAGGCAGAGCACCTGCTCCGCGTAGAACAGGTTCAAAAGATGAGCCAACGAGGCACGTGGTCATCGTTTATCCATGACACTCTCATGATTACAGCTAAAAATGTCGATTATCTTCATGCGGCGCTGAGTATTCTTGCCGTGGATGTTCGCGAAGCTCCCGGACGCTCGGCTGTATCGAACACCCAAGGTCCATTGGCAGACCAGCGTCGCGGGGTTTCTGCAGCCGATGCAGAAGCGTACGCCCATGCGGCAGGCCGAGCCGGAGCTGCCGTGCTGGATATCATGGAAACAGCCCCCGCGCTTGAGCCCAAGGATGGCGGCCAACCCACCTCCCAACTCGCTGCCCGCCTCCTCCATGCCTACCTGCGAGGATGGGAGGAAAAGTTTATGGCTATACCTCCCGTCCCACCTACCCGTTTGTTCGGGCAGAGTATCTTTGTTGACGAAGCGGCGATGCTCTTGAATGTTTCGCGGAGGACCATCTATAACTGGATCAAAAGCGGCAAATTAAAAGCAATTCGAGTTCGCAATTCAACGCGGGTTCTGATGGAATCTGTGAATGAAGTGTTAAATTCCCAAGGCGCCCGTCCGTCCGGTGAGCCGCAGCTGATCAGAGCATTAAAATCTGCCGCTTAATACAAAAGCCCTCGCCTAGGTCATCCTAAGCGAGGGCTTCTGAGTTAAGCAGATGTTTGACTTAGCCGATGGCGTCCTCGCCGGTTTCGCCTGTGCGGATGCGGATCACATCCTTGAGTTCCAGCACGAAGATCTTCCCGTCGCCGATGTGGCCGGTGCGCGCGCCTTTTTGAATGGCATCTACCGCGCGCTTTACGTACTCCTGGTTCACGGCAATCTCCAGTTTTACTTTCCGTAAGAGACTTCCCGCTTCTTTATGGCTGCGGTAGATTTCGCTGATGCCTTTCTGGCGTCCGCGACCCATCACTTGCGTGGCGGTCACTAGATGAATCTCTTCCTCTTCGAGGTTCTTCAGGACATCGTCTAAGCGATCCGGCTGAATGATGGCAATAATATATTTCATGTTGTTCTCCCCTTAGTCGATCAGCGTATAGCCGGCTTCCCGGTGCTGTGTGAGATCGAGGCCGATGCGTTCAGACTGTTCCGAGACGCGTAACCCCACCAGGATGTCCACGACTTTAAGCAGTATCCACGTCATGACGGCAGAATAAACCGCGGTGGCCAGGACCGCTTTCGCCTGAATCAGGAGAAGACCCGGGTTGCCGAAGAACAAACCGTCATTACCTGCGGAGTTTACGGACTTTGTTGCCCACAGTCCCGTCGCCAGCGCGCCCCAGATACCGCCAATGCCATGCACGCCGAAAGCGTCCAGGGTGTCGTCATAACCATATTTCGCTTTCACGAAAGCCACAGCGATATAGCAGATGACTGACACTCCTGCGCCAATCCCGAGCGCGCCGCAGACATTCACAAAACCTGCCGCAGGTGTGATCGCGACCAGTCCCGCGACGGCTCCTGTAATCATTCCGAGCATGGTGGAATGCTTGTTGAAGAACCAGTCCATGATGGCCCAGGTGAGTCCTGCGGTAGCGGCAGCGATGTGCGTCACGACGAATGCATTCGTCGCAAGGCCACCTGATGACAGAGCGCTACCTGCATTAAAACCAAACCAGCCGAACCACAGGATGCCGGCGCCGAGCACGGCAAACGGCAAGTTGTGCGGAGGCGACATGTGCGTGGGATAACCCTGGCGCTTGCCAAGAACAAGAGCTGTCACCAGTGCTGCGATACCCGCATTCACGTGGACAACCGTTCCGCCGGCAAAGTCGAGCGCTCCGGAATTTCGGAGGAAGCCGCCCACACCCCAGACCCAATGGGCCACAGGGTCATAGACGATCGTTGACCAAAGGAGAGTGAAGAGGCAGTAAGCGCTGAATTTCATGCGTTCTGCAAATGCTCCCAGAATAAGGGCGGGGGTAATGATGGCGAACATGCACTGGTAGATCATGAAAGCCTGGTGCGGGATGGTTGCCGCGTAGTCTGCATTGGGTTCAAGGCCGACGTTCTTAAGGCCTGCCCAGGCGAGAGTTCCTATCCATCCTCCATGATCAGGTCCGAAAGAAAGGCTGTAGCCGAACAAGACCCACTGCACCGAGATGATGCAGGCGGCCATCATGCACTGCATCAGGATGGAGAGGATGTTCTTTTTACGTACGAGGCCGCCATAGAAGAAGGCAAGGCCGGGAGTCATCAGAAAGACTAAGGCGGCACTCATGAGAATCCATGCGGTATCGCCGGCGTTCACGGTTGGTGTCATGTCGCGGGTCCCCTTTCAATGCTTTTAACGCTACTTCCGGGCGCTAGTGTATGAATATTTCAGGCCCATCTGCATCTAAGGGTTGAGGGACAAAAAGACTGGAGGAACTCATGAAAAAGCGAACAAATGACTGGGGGCAAGGCTTGATCGAATACATCCTGATCGTCGGGCTGATGGGAGTGCTGGCCATCGCCGCCATCAACGGGCTCAGCAAACAAACACAGAGCGGCTTTCGGGATGCCACCCATCGACTTGAGAATGAATTCAGTAAGTTTGGGGGCTGAGGATGTGGGCCCGGGCCGCCATTATTGGACTTTTGGCATGGGGAATCATCCCTTCGGCGGCCCGGGCGGCAACTCCGCCTCTACCTTTAATACAGATCGGTGTCGAGGTGGTCGAAATCGATGAGCAAAAGGCCACCAACCTGGGTGTTCAATGGCTAGCCAAGCTTCACGTCGAAGAAAAGTCGGTACCCTCGTTTTTTCGGGTGGGTACCTTCGATCGCGAAAAGCTTTTCGCCGACATCCGCTTCCTGGAAGAGTCCGGCGCCGCCGATCTTCTGGCCAATCCCAAGCTCGTCGCCCGCGATGGCACAAGCGCCACGTTCCATGCTGGGGGAGAAATCCCCTATGCCACCTCTTCTGCGGCGCAGGCTGTTTCCGTTGAGTTCAAACCTTATGGGGTAGAGCTGACCATCAGCCCGAAGATGATCAGCCCGGATCTGATCGATCTTTCGGTGGAAGCAAAGGTCAGCAGCCCCGACACGCAGAATGGCGTTAGTCTTTCCGGCAATGTCGTCCCCGGGATCAGGTCCCGGAGCGCCAGCTCTCAAGTGTCGCTCGCACCCAATAGCACGCTCACGATGGCCGGCCTGCTCCTGAATGATAAGGAGTGGCGCAGAGTCGGCGTTCCCGGCCTGATGCACATCCCGCTGCTGAAATACTTGTTCAGTTACAGGGTCCAGACGCACCGGAAAACGTCGATCGTGATCTTTGTCACGCCCACTATTCTCGATGCGCGACTCTAAGCGATCGCGCCGCACTGGGCAGGCAATGGTTGAGCTTGCGCTCGCCTTGCCTTGCCTGTGCCTGGGGATCTGGATGGGCGTACAGCTCATTTGCTTTTGCCACAACATGATCGAAGTCCAACGCATGGCGCAAATCATCAATGATCGCCAAACGGTTCGATATCAACCAGGGCTTCGGGATTACTGGATTGCAAATAGTCTCTGGGGACCCACTGTTCCAAAAATAGAAACGCCGCGCCCCACCGTATTCAGTTTACGGCGCCATCGAGGCATTGAATCCACCCGTGGTCACGGGCTTCTTTTCCAGACGAGAATAAGTGTTTCCATTCCGCCCTGGTTGGGTTTCGGCCATAGTCTGTCGGCGGTGCCTCTCCAGGGATTGGCCAGGAGGACTCTTGAGCAATCCTAGAGGTCAAATCCTCCTACCGATTCTTTGTGTGATTTTTCTGTTCGGTTTATTCTGGGTTCCGTATGTTCTTTGGTGCCAGAAAGTGTATTGGAAGATACGCATGGATACGACCGCCGATCTTGTTGCTCTGAGCGGCGCGCGTGAAAAAGCGCGGCAGTTGAACGCACTGGGCACCTATCAATGGCTTTTAAATACGCTCGTGGTTCGCGGAAAAGGCAAAGCCTTAACCACGATTGATAAGAAGGCAGCCTTCGACGGTTTGAATATCCTTTTGAGGTGGGAAGAAAACCAATTTGGCATCCGTGTGCGCGCTGTCAATCAGCTCATCGCTCATTTAAATGGAAGCAATCTGCCTGTTGTTCCCGATAAGTTAGCGCTCAATGAAGATCCATTTTCTTCCAGGCTTCGCGGCCAGCGACTTACGGTCGTCTACATCGTTCCGGATGCGCCGCCTATTCAACAGACCTATCCCAAGGGATTCTTCGCGCGCCTCTGGTCTCCGAACAGAACCAAGGCGCAGCCTGACCATGAGAGTGCGTGGGTGGTTTGCCGGTCCGACATTTGCGGCCGCGGACGGGCGGAGTTATGGCTGGACGTCGAAGCAGACTCCTTCCTCAATAATGGAGGGTTTCCGCCGGAGCGCACTTCTTTATGGCGTAGTATCGGCTTTCAAAGTTTTTATCCGCAGTTCAATGCGCGGCTCCTTCCAAAAGCATGAAAAACGATCACGGACAGGCGCTCATTGAAATGGCGGCATTTTTTATGTCTCTTGCGGTCTTGTTAGGCGGCTTTTGTGGGTTTACAAAATGGGTGGCGGTACGTCAGAAGCTCTTGCTGGCGGCGAAAGAGGGCGCTCTCCTTTATAGTTCCGGCCGTTTGACTCGCGCCGAAGTGGAATCGCAGATGCGCCAATTCTTGTTGACGGGTTCGCCAGCTCTCCATCCTCGGGGTATTCAAGTATCTGTCGGGCCGCGACCTGGCATGGTGGCCTGGGCGAGCGAGCTGGATGAAAGTGTCGCCTCGTACACGCCTCAAGCTGGTTGGCATTATCTGCTCGGAGCAAAAGCCAACCTGTCGGAGAAATTCGTCATCAAACATGCTCCTCACTACTGGGGACCGCTACAGCCTTGGGGCGGTCCGGCGGTGCCTTATGGATCGTAAAGTAAAGAGGCTCAGGTGGGGACTTCTCATGGCGATTGGTTTGGTCAGTGCCGCGCTGATCGCCGGCAAGATGAAAAGCGCATGGGACGATATGTCGCATGATCCCGCGGAGACCGTTGCCATTTTGCTAGCCGACAAATATATTCCGGCGTTTACGGTGATTCAGCCGGAAGACGTAAGAGCGGCGGAAATTCCAAAAATTTTTGTTCCACCGGGTACGTTGGGAAGCGTACAAGAGCTGAAGAATGAATCCGGACAGAAGATTTTTGTGTCGGCCGTGGCCATACCCCAGGACCATCCTTTAACGCGGACACTTCTTATCGATGCCTCCCGCGGCGAGGCGCTGGGTGCTTTGATCGGTCCCGGCAGGGTCGCCGTTTCATTCGAGCTCGACCGCGCGCGCGGCGTTGGCGGGTGGATCAAGCCGGGGGATGCGCTCGCCATATTTACCAGCAGCGCGCTGAAACCCAGGCTTTTGTTCTCCTCGATGCTGGTTTTGGCGGTAGACAGCGAACGGCTCGGTGAAAAGAAAAATAAAAGCGCTACGTCCTCCTCAGAGATAACGATGCCGCCAGCCTTCTACGGAGAGAACGGCGCTCATACGATTACAGTACTTGCCTGGGCGCGGGAAGCTCCGATGCTCATGGAGGCGCGCGACGCAGGCAGCCTCAGTGTGGTTCTGCGCAGCCCGGGAGACGATAGGCCATGGCCAGCGGAAAAGTAATCGCTTTTGGAAATGCTGACATGGAAGACTTGGCAAGGATTTGGCCGGTCGACCGTGACGAAATAGTGGTCCTTCGTACAGGCGATCAAGCGCCCCAGGCTCCTCTGGAGGTATGGCTGCCGCGTTTTAAATCTCTCTCCGCTCAGATGCTGCGCAACTATCTCGCCAGCCCGCAGCATACCTGGGGCGTCCTCGCTTTAGACAAAGTTCCTTCCGCAGGAACTGCGCGCCTGCTATTTGATCTTCTAAGACGAACGTATCGTTGGATTGCGATTCCATTGCCGATGGAATTACAGCCGGCACATGAAGCGCTGATCGAAGCGGCGGACAGTGTTGTCTGGTTAAAGAATAAAGCTACGGACGTGCCGGACGCTTCTTTTCTGGGACAACTGACACGTTTGCATTTTCCGCATGCGTTCGTGCATGAAGTGAAGCGCGTGGATTTGCGGTCACTGCCGGCTAAGTTCGACAAGCATCCGGAACTATGGCGGACAGACGCTGAGAATATTCAGGCGCAAGAGGCTGTCGAACAGGTGAAAGCCAGTATTCAGCCTGAGCTTATGAAAGCGGTCTCCTTAGATACCGCTCTGATGATGGAGAAGGCAAAAGAAACGGTCGAAGCGCATCTGGCTCTGGATGCGAACTTGCCCTCTTCCACAGCCGAACGCGAAAGAATCCTGGAGCGCGTTTTACAAGACGTTCTCGGCTTTGGTCCCTTGGATCCATTCTTAAAGGATGCTGATGTCGACGAAATTATGGTGAATGGTTCAAAAATCGTTTACGTCGAAAAGAAAGGAAGATTGGTCGCCGCCAACGTAAGTTTTCCTTCGGAGAAGTCCCTGCGTACACTCATCGATAGGATTGTTTCGCCGCTGGGGCGTCGCGTGGATGAAAGCATGCCGCTCTGCGATGCGCGGCTGCCGGACGGATCACGCGTGAATGTGGTCCTCCCACCGCTTGCGCTGGATGGCCCGGTGCTTACCATCCGAAAGTTTTCTGCAAAGGGGCTCGGAATGGCAGAGCTCGAGCGCTTGGGAGCCATGAACCACGAGATGGTGGACTTTCTCATTCATGCCGTACGCTCACGGAAGAACATTATTGTTTCGGGTGGAACGGGGAGCGGTAAGACCACTCTGCTGAACGCTCTCTCAGGCGCGATCCCGGATGACGAGCGTATTGTCACGATCGAAGATGCCGCCGAACTCAGGCTGCAGAAGCCGCATGTCGTGCGCCTCGAAAGCCGTCCTCCGAATGCGGAAGGTTCCGGAGCGATCCCCATCCGGCGGCTCGTCATAAACGCACTGCGCATGCGGCCGGATCGCATCATCGTTGGGGAATGCCGCGGCGGAGAAGCGCTCGATATGCTGCAGGCCATGAATACCGGACACGATGGTTCGATGACGACGCTGCACGCCAATTCACCGCGCGATGCTCTCGGCCGGCTGGAGACGCTCGTGCTCATGGCCGGCATCGAACTTCCCGTGCGTGTGGTGCGCGAGCAGATCCGCAGTGCTGTCCATCTCATCGTCCAGTTGAGTCGTTGCGCGAATGGGTCGAGGAAAGTCACTTCCATTACGGAAGTGACCGGCATGGAGGGGGATGTTCTCTCCACCCGAGAACGTTTTGCCTTATGACGAAGCCCGAAGTCTGGCAGCGTCAGCTGCACGGTGCGCTGCAAAACATGGTGCATGCGCTCAAAGTCGGGCATGGCCTGCAGAAGGCCGTCGAATCAGCGGCAGAAGAAGGAGAGATGCCGCTGGCTGGTGAATGGCAAACTCTGCTCCACGCGTTGCGCCTCGGAGTCCCATGGGAAGATGCGTTGGAGCAGCTCGCCGCCCGGATCGCGATCCCAGAAATGAGGACGTTCGTGACCAGCGTTCAAGTCACACGCCAATCCGGAGGTTCGCTTGCCCAGGTGCTCGAGACCTTGAGTGAAACACTGGAGGAACGTCTGGTATTAAGAGAAAAGATCAAGACGCTGACGGCGCAGGGGAAAGCCTCCGGCATGATTCTCGCGGCATTGCCCTTTGTCATTCTGGGTGTGCTGCGATTCATTGTTCCTGATCTTGTCGCGCCAATGTTTACGACGTCCATCGGCCAGACTCTTCTTGCCGGGATGGTGGTCTCCGTCGCCTTGGGTGGTCTCGTCATCTGGAAAATTGTCAGCGTCCCGGTCTCCGCAGCGGGATTACCCGAGACGCTGGATCTTCTTACGCTTTTGGTGCAGGCAGGGCTCGATTTTCAGGTCGCGATGGAGCGTTACCTCAAGTACGGAGAGAAGAACAAGATTCACGAAGAACTTTTCACCGTGAGTTGCGCCATGCAGACAGGGTCATCGCGCAGCGATGCGTTGCGGGCTCTGGCGAAGCGGACGAGAAACTCTGAACTGCGACAGACGGCGAAAGCGATAGTGCAGGCCACGGAACTCGGTTCCAGCCTTGCGCCAGTCTTTCGCGCGCAGTCGCAGCTCCTCCGCAAGACCAGAGCGCTTCGCGCTGAAAAACAGGCGGCGCTCGCGCCTTTGAAGCTCCTCTTTCCGCTTTTTGTTTTTATTTTTCCGACGATCTTTGTGGTTCTTTTCGGGCCAGTCATCCTTACGGTGATGCGAGGGGGGAAGATGTGAAGGCCGCGACGTTGCTCCGCTGTGCTGTGATTGGCCTGGCATGTTTAATCCCGGCGCTTTGGTGTCAGTGGCGGGTGCACGGTGCCATGGGACAGCTTGAGAAGATTTCAGCCCGACAACTGGAGCGCTGTTTGACACCTCTTCTGGTGAAAGCGCATGAACGTCAGGATGATCTTGCCGCCGCCGAACTGCTGGGTGCGCTGCTCAAGACGCCTGGCGTGCGCGAAACCAAAGAGGTTAACGGGAAGTTTAAGGTCGTGCTATCTACTCACGCGAGAAAGCGGCTCGAGCTGAAGGTATTGGCTGTCAACGTGATGCTTTGGAGTGTTTTGGCGGCAGCTTTCATTCTCTACAGTCTATGGTGCGACAAGGCGAGATCTCAGCTGGAGGAAAATCTTCGTAAATTGGCCGAGCGCTTAGAAGATGAAACTCATCTTCGTATGGAGAGCCAACGGCGCGCAGGGCATCTCGATGGTTTGGCATGCAGCCTCGCGCAAAACATTCTGCGTCACGTCGAAAAACCTTTGATCGTGCTCGACGCTCAGCAGCATGTGGCGGCGCTCAGCCAGGCGGCGCTCGAACACCTGCAGCTCCGATCGCCGGAAGACGCGTTGAATAAATCCTGGCTGGATGTTCCGTTGCTGCAACATCAAGGTAAGCGGATCGAGCAGGCGCTCCAAACGGCAAGTCATGATTGGGTGGAAATCACGGTAGAATAGAAGCACCTACACTAATAAGGAGGCTGTTATGAAATCATTTCGAATCGTACT
>JANLWZ010000090.1:0-3836 GCA_031364865.1 Elusimicrobiota bacterium | reverse complement strand
AGCCCGGTTCGAATCGCGGCGCCGTACCCCTGGCAGACGGCGTGATGCGCCCATTTGATGTGCGGAAAGCCGGCTGAAAGCTGTTTGACTCTGGGCAGTGTCTGATCGGTACTTCCATCATCGACGACAATGATTTCGTAGTTCTCTGTGACGCGCGGGGCCACTTGGAGAGCATCCTTGAGCAGCGCTTCGATGTTGGATTCTTCGTTATGACAAGGAAAGAAAAGACTGAGGCCGGTAAGCATCAGTCGCCGAAAGAAGTGCCTACGGCCCGGCAGGTTCGGACGCCATCGCCCTCTGGATCGACGCGCTTCAACTGTTTGACCGCATCGGCGATCGTCACGTCGGTATAGCGGTTGCCCTGGAGCGCGACCATGCGCCCCCATTGGCCTTTCACGGCGAGTCCGAGCGCGTGAACTCCAAATTGTGTGGCCAGGCAACGGTCGAATGCGGTGGGCGTGCCGCCCCGCTGCAGGTGTCCCAGAATGACGACGCGGATATCGTCCTTCGTGCGCTTTTCAATTTCTTCGGCAATCTGGTGGCTGACGCCGCCGAGCCGCGGGCGCTTATCGAGACCCTCATAGCTGCCGCGCGTGACATAGCCTCCCCCCACCGGCTTGGCGCCTTCGGCCACCACAATAATGCTGAAGCTTCGTCCGCGCTTTTCGCGCGCGATGATGCTGTCGCAGATCTTTTCGATGCTGTAGGGGATTTCCGGGATGAGAATAATATCGCCGCCGCCGGCCATGCCGGCTTGCAAGGCGATCCAGCCGGCATAACGGCCCATGACTTCGCAGATCAGAACGCGGTGATGCGATTCCGCTGTGGAATGGAGCCGGTCCACGGCATCCGTGGCGGTCGCCAGCGCTGAGTCAAAACCAAACGTAATGTCGGTTCCTCCCAGATCATTATCGATCGTCTTGGGGACGCCAACGATCGGCACACCCAGTTTCTGAAATTCCAACGCACAGCGCAGCGTCCCGTCGCCGCCTATGGTAATCAGTCCATCCAGTTGATGCTTCTGAATAGTCGCCAGCACGTCTTTGGAGCGATCGACCGGTATCGTGGCGCCTTCAGGAAGATGCTTAAAGGGATTGTCGCGATTCGAAGTGCCCAGGATGGTACCGCCGCGCACGAGGATGCCGGAAACGTCGGATTCTTTCAGCACGCGCGTGCGATCTTCCACCAGACCTGAAAAACCGTCGTGAATGCCGACCACTTCGATGGCGGGAGAGGATCTCAGCGCGGATTTGACGATGGCGCGAATGACGGCATTGAGGCCGGGACAATCACCGCCGGCGGTGAGAATCCCAATTCGCTTAACAGACATGCGGCATTATAGCTTCAAGAAAGAAAAACAAGGATGCTGCCGCACCAGAAAAGAAAAGCGAGCAGCATCGAGAGAATGTTGAGGGTCGCCAGGCGCCCTCCACGTGCTCCGGCATGACGATGCTTGAGTCTGAAAGCGCTGATGAACGTGTAGATGAGCAGCAGGATGCACACCACCAGGCCAATCGCCGGGCCCGCTTCGGAAACGTAATCGTCACGATCCACCATCATGTTGTAGAGCGTGATGATGAGTCCGCAATTCAGCGCCAGCTGCAGCCATAGCGGCCAGATCGGCAACGGGCGCAGATGTTTGGGAAGTTGATTGAGTTTTGCCTTGCGGCGTTTATCCAGATACGCCGGAATGGTGGGAAGATGTTTGCGTAGTTTGTTTTTTTCCATGATCGTGTCCTTTTAGGCGGCGGTCCCTTCTTCAGCCGCAGGCGGTCGATGGCTGTCGAAATAGAAAACGAGACCCAGCAGAATGTCTGTGTAATAAGCTTTCTTCTCAATCGAGGAAAGCGGTACGTCCTGAAAGTAAATATTTTTGGCTTCACACTCCGATGAGATGGCTTTTTTCTTGGTGTCATCGAGAGCCCGATCCACGACCACAAAAAGAGTCTGGCAATGATTCTCCACAGTTTTGGCGAGGGTGGACTCTTTCCAGTCGCTCTTGGGATCATAGGGTAGACAGACGATCACACGCAGCCGGAAAGCGACTTTCGTAAATTTGGGCGCCATCATTTCCAGTTTCGAAGCGAGCGATTTTGCTTCATTGTCTTTGCCAGTCGGAAAAAATAAGGCCGTCGGCACCGTTAATTTCTCAGGATCCGTGGGTGGAACTACGGACTGATAAACGCCGATCGAAGCAGTGGAAGTACTTGCTGGCGCGGCCGGTGGAGGTTCGAGTGGGATCTCCGCAGGTTTTGTTTCCACAGGGGCAGGGGCCGCGGCCGGCGCCAAAGGCGCAGGCGGTGGTGGCGTCGGTTTGGTCGAAGGATGAGCCGACTTCGGCGGTTCCGCTGGCGCGCGAAATTCGGAATCGAACTTGCTCTTAGATTCCTCTTCTTCTGAGCGGGAGAGTTTTCCGAAGATGCCCTGCAGTTTCGACAGCAGTTCCTCGATGTGTTCGTCTTTTTGCGGGTCCGCCATGTCTAGAGTTTCACCGTGATCCCCTGCAGCATCGATAGGAAATTGTCCGGCCGCGTGGTCTCCAACAAAGCCATCTCTTTGGAAATATTATTGTTTTTGCAGAGTCTGAAAAGATCCTGATCAAAAGTTCGCATGCCATCGTTCAATCCGCGTCCCATGGCACCGTGGATCTCGTTCAGTTTATTGTCGGCGACCAGCTGCCGTATGTAGGGCGTCATCAGCATGATTTCGGTGCAGGGCACTCGGGCAGAGCCATCCGAAGTCGTCATCAGCTTTTGCGCGATCACCCCGCGCAAAATATTGCCTACGGACTGGCGCATCGGTGCGCGCTGATCTTCGGGATAACTGTCGACAATGCGCTGGATGGTGTGCACGGCATCCATGGTGTGGATGGTGGAAAGTACCAGATGGCCGGTCTCCGCCGCCACCACGGCTGCAGCGATCGCTTCCGGATCGCGCATTTCCCCGATCACGATGACGTCCGGATCCTGGCGGAGAATGTATTTAAGCGCCGTTTTAAAAGATTTGGTGTCGCCTCCCACTTCACGCTGTGAGACGGAGGACTTGATGTCCTTGTGATAAAACTCGATGGGGTCTTCTATCGAGATGATGTTGTACGGCATCGTCTGATTGATGTGGTGGATCATCGAATTCAGTGTCGTTGTTTTTCCCGCACCGGTAACGCCGGCGATTAAAATGAGTCCTGAAGGCGACGCGCAGAGTTTTGTCAGCGTATCCGTGGGTAAGTTCAATTGTTCGAATGTCTTTAATTCAAGCGGGATGACACGCAACGATAAGGCAATCGTTCCCTTTTGGCGGTAGACATTGACCCGAAAACGGCTGATTTTATCCTGGGTGTAAGAAAGATCGAGTTCGCCCTCTTCTTCGAAGCGTTTGCGGTGGACTTCGGTCATCAAGCCATAGGCGATCTGTTTAACGGTTTCGGGTGTAAAAATTTGTTTTTGGGTGGACATCAAAGACCCATTCAGGCGGATGAGGGGCGGGCAATCCGCTTTAAAATGAATATCTGAGATGTTTTGCTGCACCATAAATTGCAGTAATTCTCGAACGTCCATGGCGACCCTCCTGTGGCGAAAATCTGTCGCTCAAGTATGCCTATTCTCTACGCGTTATCAAGCATTTTTTTACTTGTCCTCTGACCCGCAAATAGGAGCCGTTTTGGCGGTCCAGCTTTGCCCGGATGCAAGGCGCACCGATGCGTGGCGTACCGTTTGGTACGCGAGCGAGGTGCAACGCAGCAGCCGGGCAAAGATGGGCCGAGGGCGACAAGCGGGCAAATTCGACGGTCGATTTTGGGCTACGACATCGTCACTCCTCCTCGGCGTACCCTTCAGGTA
>JANLWZ010000080.1:0-9123 GCA_031364865.1 Elusimicrobiota bacterium | reverse complement strand
TTTTCATCGAAGCCGCGACGCAGCGTAAAGAGCCGCTCGACCATTGCCTCTTCTATTCACCGCCTGGTCTTGGAAAAACCACGCTGGCCGGGATCATCGCGCATGAGATGCAGGCTGGCTTACGCATCACGTCAGGCCCCGTTCTAGAACGCAAAGGCGACCTTGCCGCTATTCTGACAAGCCTGCAGGAGGGGGACATTTTCTTCATCGATGAAATCCACCGGCTGAACCACGTGGTGGAAGAAACGCTTTATTCCGTCATGGAGGACTTTAAGCTGGATGTCATTATCGGCGAAGGCCCCAGCGCTAAAACGATCAATCTTCCGGTGCCGCGCTTCACGCTCGTCGGCGCCACCACGCGCGCCGGTCTTCTTACAAGCCCTTTACGAGCTCGCTTCGGCATCACCGCTCATCTTGAATTCTATTCGGATGACGAACTGCTTCAAATTCTCAAACGCTCCAGCGAGATCTTGAAAGTTCCCGCGGAGCGCGAAGGGCTGACCGAGATCGCAAGGCGCAGCCGAGGGACTCCCCGCATTGCCAACCGTCTTTTGAGGCGACTGCGTGATTTTGCGGATATTTCACTCGGCAAAAAGCTGACCCTCGAGGTAGCCGCCGACGGTCTGCTGCAGCTGGATGTGGACGCCCGCGGTCTCGACACGATGGACCGGCGACTCTTGTCTACGTTGATCGAAAAATTCAGCGGCGGACCAGTCGGTATTGATACGTTGGCAGTGGCATTGTCGGAAGATGTCGATACGATGACCGATGTTTACGAGCCATTCCTGATCCAATGCGGATTTCTCGCGCGCACCCCCCGCGGCCGTGTTGCCACGGAACACGCCTATAAGCACTTGGGAAAAGCAGTACCCAATACCTCTCAGGAACTCTTTTAAGATCGCCTCAAAAATGAAGCGTTACCTTTTACTTCTGCTTCTCGCACTTCCCGTTTCTACGGCGGCCGATGGCACTACGCTCGAACTTCCCTCATCCTCTCACCACATCCGCGTGAAGATCCTTTCAACCAAGTCGGTCGTTCGGGTCAGCTGTCCTGTCGAATTTCACTATGGTCTGCGTTCCGGAGGTATTACTCACGCGAGTGTCGAAGCCCTCAAAATCCGTGCTTCCGGATCTTCTCTCATTGTGGGGACCAAACGGATTCAGGGTGACGTGATCGTGGCGCCTTCCTCACACGAATCGCTGGTGATCAATGGACGCCGCTACCGTGGGACGCTGCTCTTTCATCCGCTGGGAAACAGTCGAGTCGAAGTGGTTGAGTACATGCGGATGTCGGAATATCTCTTCGGCGTGCTGCCCAAAGAGGTGGATCCGAAATGGCATTTGGAAGCGTTGAAAGCTCAGGCTGTCGTTTCCAGGTCGTATGCGCTGGCCAGTAAGCGAGCTCGTGCGAAGGAGCGATATGATGTTACTTCGACGGTGCTGGATCAGGTCTATGGCGGACAGGAATCCGAGTCGCCGGAAACCACCCGCGCCGTGCTGGAAACGAAGAACTATGTGCTCCTGGATATGGCGGATAAGCCTGTGCGCGCTTTTTTTCATGCCGCCTGCGGCGGTATGACGGAACGTCCAGAAAGTGTGTGGCAGCTCGATCCCAGCGCGGACATCTATGGTGTCTGCGAAGACAAAGAGTTTTGCTCCACCTATCCGATGCAACGTTGGACGCTGACGCTCAGCTACTCCGTCCTCCGGGAGCGTCTACGGCGAGCCGGCGTTCGTCTGAAAAATATCAAGTCCGTAGAAATCCACCAGAAATCACCCTCCGGCCGCGCGCAGATCTTTTTGATTCAGACATCGAAAGGCGAAATCCATATCGCGGGGAACCGTTTTCGTCTGGCTCTCGGGCCTGAGGCATTACGCAGTACGTTCATTACCGATGTCGACCGTGGAAAGAAATCAGTGACCTTCAAGGGCTTGGGGTGGGGGCATGGGGTCGGCTTGTGTCAGTGGGGTGCCAAAGGCCGTGCCGAAGCCGGACAAAAATATCAGCAGATTCTGCTAGCCTACTATCCAAAAGCCAGGGTCGTTCCCTTATGAAGCTGATAGATTTTCATTACGAATTGCCGCCTGAAGCCATAGCGCAGGAACCCGTATCGCCGCGGGACAGCTCTAAGTTAATGGTGCTGGACCGTGCCTCCAAGGCGATCACGCACCACAGATTCCGTAACATCGGTGAGTATCTTCGTCCGGGCGATGTGCTGGTTACCAACGTTACCAAAGTGTTTCCCGCCCGGCTCCGCGGCAAAAAGATCACCGGCGGAAAAGCCGAGTTGCTTCTTCTGGCGCCGCGCGGAGAGCAGTGGAAGGCGCTCGTGCGCGGCGCCACTCAAAAAACAACGCTCGAATTCCCCGAAGGCCTGCGCGCGAGCATGACCGAACGCCTCTCGGAAGGCGAATGGATAATTTCTTTTTCCAGCAATCACATCCATGAGTATCTGCTCCGACACGGTGAAATGCCGCTTCCTCCTTATATCAAGCGACCTTCTCCGCGCGCCTCGGATCTCGAACGCTACCAGACCGTCTTCGCCAGCCAGGTCGGCGCGATCGCGGCACCTACCGCCGGCTTCCATTTTACGCCTGAGCTTCTTGCCGCTCTGCAAGCAAAAGGCATCGAACAAAGAAGCATCGTTCTTCATGTTGGCTGGGGAACTTTCCGCCCCGTCCGGAGCGAGACCATCGAAGAACACCGCATGCTGGCCGAGTTTTATGAGGTCAGCGGGGAAACGGCTGCCGCCTTAAGCGCGGCAAAACAGCAAGGCCGCCGCATTGTCGCCATCGGCACGACGGTGACAAGAACTCTGGAGACGGTCGTCGACGCCTCAGGTACTTACCGCGCAGGCGAAGGGGAAACCGATCTCTATATCTATCCGGGTTATGCCTTTAAAGGTATCGATGCGCTCCTCACGAATTTCCATTTGCCCGATTCGACTCCGCTTTTATTGGCGAGTGCCTTTTATGGCCGTACGTCAGGCTTCACGCTGAAGCCTGCTTACGAAGAAGCCATTCGTGAAGGGTATCGTTTCTATTCGTACGGCGATGCGATGTTCATGTCATGATCGCCACGCGAACATTCGAAGTCCTCGCCACCTGCAAAGATTCTAAAGCGCGCCGCGGACGCATCAGCACAGCGCACGGCGTGATCGACACGCCGGTCTTTGCGCCGGTGGGAACACAGGCCTCCGTGAAGACGCTCCTCTCCGAAGACCTCGAGAAACTCGACACGCAGCTCATTCTGGGCAATACCTATCATCTTTATCTCAGACCCGGAATGGACGTTATCGGCAAAGCAGGTGGCCTTCATAAATTCATGAGCTGGAAGCGAGCCATTCTTACGGATTCGGGGGGATATCAGGTCTTCAGTATGGAACAGCTGCGGCGCATTTCGGAGGAGGGTGTGGAATTTCGTTCCCACCTCGATGGATCGCTGCACTTCTTAAGCCCGGAAAAAGCCGTGGAGATTCAGCTGACCCTGGGGTCCGATATTCTGATGTGTTTTGACGAGTGCCCTCCCTACCCTTGTTCAGAAGATCATGCGAAACGCTCCTTAGAAATCACGACACGCTGGGCCAAGCGCTGCAAAGCTGCTCACGAGACGGCGGATCGGCGGATCGGCGGATCGGCGCCGGATCGCCGACCCTCCGGGTCGCAATTATGGGGCATCGTGCAGGGATCGATATTTCCCGAACTGCGCAAAGAAAGCGCTAAGCAGCTCGTGGATCTGGATTTTCCCGGCTATGCGCTCGGCGGTCTTTCGGTTGGCGAACCGCAAGCCGCGATGCATGAGATGATCTCGTTGACGACAGAACTGCTGCCCGCAGACAGGCCTCGTTATCTCATGGGCGTAGGCACTCCGGAAGATTTATGGGAAGCTGTTGATCTGGGAATTGATCAATTTGACTGCGTGCTGCCCACGCGAAATGGCCGGAATGGCCAGCTCTTTACCTCGGCAGGAAAACTGAACCTCAAAAACGCGCCCTACCGCGAAGACTTTCGCCCCATTGATCCTGCGTGTGATTGCGATCTTTGCGCGCGCTATACGCGCGCTTATCTGCACCATTTGTTCCGATCCGGAGAACTTTCCGCGCTGCGCCTTGCGTCTTTACATAATGTGGCCTTTCTAATAAAATTGATGCGAAAAATTCGCCAGTTTATATCCGACGGTACTTTCAAAGAAGAGAAGAAAAAGTTTTTAGCAACTTACAGAAGCCAAGGAGAGTAATTTATGGGTTCACAAGTCAGCGTAACACCAAAAAGCAGCGATCCCGCCGCCAAGTCTCCGAGTCCAGTGATGAGTTTTGTCCCTATGATCGTGGTCATCGGAATACTCTATTTCCTCATCATCCGGCCTCAGCAGAAGCAGGCCAAAGAACATAAGCGTCTGGTCGACAGCCTCAAATCCGGCGACCGCGTGCTTACGCAAGGCGGGATTTACGGCAATGTCGTATCCATCAAAGGCGGCGTGGTTCAGGTAAAGATCGCCGAGAACATTCGCGTGGAAGTGGCGCGCAGCGCGATTACGCAGGTGGTCCAAGAGCCGGCGAACGGCAGTCCAGCTCCCGCAGGCGTATGAGTCGAACGCGCGTCGTCCTTTGGCTGACCCTGGGTTTAATCGGACTGACCGGTTATTTTCTTTGGCCCACCGTGAGGTGGTACCGCATGTCGCCGGCGGAGCGCACGGAACGTGAAGCCGACCGTGATCCGATCATTAAAAAAACGCTGAACCTGGGGCTCGATCTAAAAGGCGGCACGCACCTCGTCCTGGAGCTAGACCGTTCGAAGCTCCCGCCAGAAATCAAAACTCAGGATGCGCTGGAACGCGCAATCGAAATCATCCGCAATCGCGTCGATCAGTTTGGTGTCGCCGAACCCTTGATTGCCCGGCAAGGTGACCGATGGATCGTCATCCAGCTGCCCGGCATCAAAGACTCGGGCCGCGCCAAAGAATTGATCGGCAAGACCGCGCTCCTCGAATTCCGGCTGGTCGATGACACCGGAATGATGAGCACGCTCAGTAAAGCCCTGTTGGATAAAAAAATGAGCATGGACCAATACTTTGAAATGCAGCAGGCAGGCAAGCTGGCGCCCGATCTGGCCAAAGTCGTTCCGGCAGGCTGGCAGGTGTTGCCCATGCGCAAAGATACAGAACGTCTCGCGGGAAGTTATCTCGTCGTGAAGGCCGCACCTGAATTAACCGGCTCGATGCTCGTGGACGCGAAAATCACTTTCGGCGGCGGTTCCAATCAGCTGGCGAGTGGTTTTCCCAGCGTCTCCATCGAGTTTAATGCCGAAGGCGCAAAACTTTTTGCGCTCGTGACCGAAGCCAACGTGAACAAGCAGCTGGCGATTGTTCTCGACAACCAGGTACAGTCAGCGCCGGTCATCCGCTCCGCCATTCCAGACGGTCATGCCGTGATCGAGGGCAATTTCACTTCCGAAGACGCGAAGCTACTGTCCACCGTACTCAAAGCCGGCGCGCTCCCGGCCCCGGTGAGGGTGATCGAAGAACGCACAGTGGGTCCTACGCTGGGTGAAGATTCCATTAAGGCTGGCGTCCGCTCCTCCTTGATTGGTCTGTGCCTTGTCATGCTGTTCATGGCGATCTACTACGGTTTCTCCGGCCTCATCGCCGATATCGCGATGATCATTAACATGGTTTTTATCTTTGGCGTGCTGGCCTCGCTCCACGCGACGTTGACGCTGCCTGGCGTAGCAGGAACGATCCTGTCTCTGGCTATGGCCGTGGACGCGAACGTTCTGATTCTGGAGCGCGTGCGCGAAGAATTGCAGATGGGGAAATCGGTACGCCTGGCGATTGATCTTGGGTATAAGCACGCATGGGCAGCGATCTTTGATGGTCATGTCACGACGCTCATCACGTCCGGACTCCTGTTTCAATTTGGAACGGGTCCCATCAAAGGCTTTGCGGTGACGCTCTTCTGGGGCGTGATGATTTCGTTGTTTACGGCCGTCTTTGTGACGCATATGATCTACGAGTTGTGGCTCGAAGACCGGGAAAACGCCACACTGAACTTTTAAGGGGAAATTATGCAGCTTTTTAAAAAGACAAACTTTGATTTCATTGCGCACCGCTACTGGGCTTATGCTTTCTCCTTCATTCTCGTGGGATCTGGGCTGGTGTCCCTGGCGATGAAAGGCGGCCCGAAACTCGGCATCGATTTCACGGGGGGAAATCTGGTGCAGCTCGCTCTGAAGACGGATGTCCCCATGAAGGACCTGCGAGAAGCCCTGGGTGCTGGCGGATTGAACAATGTCGAACTTCAAGCGATCACAGGTCGTAACTCCTATATTCTGCGTATGCAGAAAGGCCCTCAGGCCGTCGATGCGCTGGCCCGCGATTTCCAGAAATTGATTCAGGAAAAGTTTCCCGGATCAGACCCCGTCATTGAGCGCGCAGAGTTTGTCGGCCCTGCCGTAGGCCGCGCCTTGGGAGATCAGGCTCTCAGTGCCGTCCTCTGGGCGACACTCCTCATCATCATCTATGTGGGTTTTCGTTTTCGCTCCACGCTGTGGGGTGTCTGCAGCATCATCGCGGTCATTCACGATGTACTGTCGGTGATCGGAATCTTCTCGATCCTCGATAAAGAGATCACCGTCACGGTGGTCGCCGGAATTCTTACGCTGGCCGGCTATTCCATGAATGACACGATTGTCATTTATGACCGTATGCGAGAAAATCTGCGGCTTTCGAAGAAAGAAACGCTCGGGCAGATCATCAACCGGAGCGTGAATGAAACGCTGTCGCGAACGATCATGACGTCCTTGACCGTAGCCCTGACGCTGATCGTCCTCTTCTTCTTCGGCGGCGAAGTGATCCATGACTTTGCCTTCGCCATGCTCTGGGGGGTGTTCGTGGGGTCGTACTCGACCATCTTCGTCGCTTCGCCGATCATCTATGAGTGGCATGCGCGCCGCACAAAATCCTCTTCAGGCGCAGCGCCTGCCAAGACGCAGACGGTGCGATGACCAAGATCAAAAAATTTCGTGTGACGCTGCGGCCCCGCGAAGTAGCGCGCTGGCTCAAAAAAGAAAAGGGCATGGAGATAACACCCGATCTGGAGCTTGAGATCGAAAGCCAGATTAAAGAAGCTCGATGGCTAGCGCCCGCGGCGGTCTACACCACGCTGACGCGTCAGACCGCCGAAAAGACGACGCCGGTTTCTTTTCCTGATCAATCCGTGGCCCTCTCCATCACGGCGGTCTCTATTGGCCCTGTGCCGGAGGACAGCAGCGCGATGCTGCAGGCGCTCGTTCATGAGGCACTGTCGCAAACCGTTCAATTCGTCACGCGTCTGATCACGGAACAAGCTAAAGAGGAAGATTGTGAAATGTCCGCGCCTGAATCCGTCCAGGATCCGACGCTCGCGGCAACGCTGGCGACTCTGGTCGGCGTGAACCGCATCGGCATTACCGTGGACGCTTCGCACCCCGTTCTTCCTTCCTATTCCCGTGTCTGCCATAGTTTCTGGACGCCCGTGGGCAAGGGATCGCCGCGTCGCGCCGAATCAGCAGGACGCGTGGAAAAAGTTGCAGTTTAAAACAGCCCTCCTTTCCTTTATTGCCAGTTCTTACTTGCGGTTTGTCGGACGCACCTCCCGCATCACCGTGGTGAATCGTTCAATCCGCGATGACCTTGAGGCGGCCGGCAAAGGGTTCATTTACGCTTTCTGGCATGGACGACAGGTATTCCTCCCCTACATCCACGCCAATGACCACGCCCATCCTCTCGTGTCTCAGAGCCGGGATGGGGAATTGATTGCCAGAGTCTGCCAATCGTTCGGACTTGAGCCCGTGCGTGGGTCGAGTTCCCGCGGCGGGGTCGAGGCGGTGCTGGAACTCAAATCCTACCTGGAACGAGGCGATCGCATTTGCTTTACACCGGATGGTCCTCGCGGACCTCTGCATCGTGTGCATCAGGGTGTGCTCTTTCTCGCTCAAAAAACGGGCGCGCCGATCGTCCCAATCGCTTTTGGCGCCAAGAAGAGCTGGGTTTTTAAAAAAAGCTGGGATGAATTTGTGGTGCCGAAGCCTTTCAATGAGATTGCGGTGGTCTACGGCGAACCTATTCGGGTGGAGGCGCAGGACGACCTGACGAAAAAGGCAGGTTTTCTCAAGGTGGGTTTGGATTACGTCACGCGCGAATCAGACATGATCGCCGGAGCCGAGTGCTGTTGAAGGACTTCTCATGAAGCGCTGGATTTATCGCTTGTACAACGGGCTCGTTTTTATAAGCCTTCCCTTTATTTTCTTGGGCGTCCTTCTTAAGTGGCGAAAGCGGTTCCTGCGCGGTGTGCAGAGCTGGACGGAACGACGCGGCTATCTGCCGCAGGAGACCGTGCGCCAATTCTCAAGCGGCCGCTGGTGGTGGGTCCATGCCGTCTCTCTCGGCGAGCTAAAGGCGATTGAAGTATTCTTGAAAGATGCCCCTGCCAATGCGGATGTAAAAATCTTTTTGACACTGGTGACTCCAGAAGCATTGGCATGGGCGAACGACCGTAAGATGGCCAACGTCATCGCCGCAGCACCTGTGGATCTGCCCTGGATGGTGCGCCGCGTATTCCGAGCTGTGAAGCCTCAGGTGTTTATCTCCGTAGAATCCGAATTCTGGCCGAACCTTCTGCGTGAAGCAAGGCGCGCAGGGGCCAGAGTCGCTCTGATTAACGGCCGGATTTCCTCTCGTTCTTACAAACGGTATATGCGCCTTCGCCCCTGGCTTGCTGCGCTGTGGGAAAACTTTGATCTGGTGGCGGTTCGGCAGCACGAAGACGCTTCCCGTTTCACGGATCTGGGCATGCGGCAAAACATTATTCACGTCACCGGAAATCTAAAATACGACCTCCCTTTACCGGAACGGGGGAAGAGCCATAACGAGCATGATGGCCAGGTGATTGTGGTCGGAAGCTCAAGAGAAGGGGAAGAACGCGAGCTTCTCCCGGTTTTTAATAACTTAAAGTCGCGGTTCAGCAAACTACGCATTATCTGGGCACCCAGGCATATCGAAAGGATTCAAGAAGTGGAGAATTTACTGATCGCCAATGGGTTAGAACCTGTGAGGAAAACTCTGGGCGGAAGTTCGGGTTCCTGGGT